>DASTYO010000041.1:0-5069 GCA_035764875.1 Acidimicrobiales bacterium
AGGTGCTCGCCGGCAACGACGTCGTCGCCGGCACGACACCCCGCGCCGACCGCTACGGCGGCCACCAGTTCGGGAACTGGGCGGGCCAGCTCGGCGACGGCCGGGCCATCGCGCTGGGCGAGGTCGTCGACGTCGACGGCACGCACCAGACCCTCCAGCTGAAGGGCGCCGGCCTCACGCCGTACTCGCGCAACGGCGACGGGCGGGCCGTGCTGCGCTCGTCGGTGCGCGAGTTCCTGTGCAGCGAGGCCGTGCACCACCTCGGCATCCCCACCACCCGCGCCCTGTCGCTGGTCACCACCGGCGACGACGTCGTGCGAGACATGTTCTACGACGGCCGCCCCGCCCCCGAACCGGGCGCCGTCGTGTGCCGGGTCTCGCCGTCGTTCACGCGCTTCGGCACGTTCGAGCTGCCCGCCTCCCTCGGCGAGGAGGACCTGCTCCGCCAGCTCGCCGACTTCACGCTCGCCCACGACTTCCCGCACCTGGGCGCCCCGACCTCCGACCACGAGCGGCGCGAGCTGCTGATCGAGCTCTTCGACGAGGTCTGCCGGCGCACCGCGGCGCTGGTGATCGACTGGATGCGCGTGGGCTTCGTCCACGGCGTGATGAACACCGACAACCTGTCGATCCTCGGCCTCACCATCGACTACGGCCCCTACGGCTGGCTCGAGCCCTTCGACCCCGGGTGGACGCCGAACACCACCGACCGGTTCATGAAGCGGTACCGCTACGGCAGCCAGCCGCTCGTGGCGCACTGGAACCTGTCGAGGCTCGGTGGTGCGCTGCACGTGCTCGTGCAGGACGCCACGATGCTCGAGGCCAGCCTCGGCGCGTACGGCACGCTCGTCGAGCAGGGCCTGGCCCGGATGTGGCTGGGCAAGCTCGGCATCGAGGCCGACGTCGACGCCCCGGTGGCCGACCCCGACCGGGCGCTGGTCGACGACCTGCACGAGGTGCTCACCACGACCGAGATCGACCTCACGATCTTCTTCCGCTCGCTGCCCGACGTGGCGTCGCTCGACGCCTCGTCGCCCGACCGCGTGCTCGTCGGCCCGGTGCTCGACGCCTGCTACTCCCCCGCCGAGATCGAGGGCGACGTGCTGGGCGGGCTGGCGGGGTGGCTGCGGCGCTGGCGGGCCCGCCTCGACGTGGACGACCCTCGCCCTGCGATGGACGCCGTCAACCCCCGGTTCGTGCTGCGCAACTACCTCGCCCAGGTCGCCATCGACGCCGCCGAGGCCGGTGACGACTCCGTCATCGCCGAGCTGCACGACACGCTGCGCCGGCCCTACGACGAGCAGCCTGGCCGCGAGCGATTCGCCGAGAAGCGACCCGAGTGGGCTCGGGAGCGACCCGGCTGCTCGATGCTCTCCTGCAGCTCGTGACGCCGGCACCCCTCACCGTCGAGCTGTGGCGCGGCCCGCACCTCGAGAGCCGCCACGTCGTCCACGCCGTGGTCGCCGACCCCGCCGGCACGGTGGTGAGGGTCTGGGGCGACGCCGGCCGGCTCACCCACCCGCGCTCGGCGGTGAAGCCCATCCAGGCCCTGCCGCTCGTCGAGTCCGGCGCCGCCGACGCCTTCGGGGTCGACGACGTGGAGCTCGCGCTCGCCTGCGCGTCCCACAACGGCGAGCCGGGCCACGTCGAGGCGGTGGAGGCGTGGCTGGCCCGCATCGGCCGCACGCCCGACGACCTCGAGTGCGGCGTCGAGGTCGGCAAGGGTCCGACGCCCACCACCAACAACTGCTCGGGCAAGCACGCCGGCTTCCTCACCCTGGCCCGCCACCTCGGCGTGCCCCCCGCCGGCTACACCCGCGCCGACCACCCGGTGCAGCAGCTGGTGAGCCAGGCACTCGCCGACGTGGCCGAGGTGGCGCTCGACGTCGCCGACGCCGGCATCGACGGCTGTGGCATCCCGGTGCACCCGCTCCCCCTGCGGGCCCTGGCCGGCGCCGGCGCCCGCTTCGGCGCGCCGCCGTCGCACTGGGCGCCCGAACGGGTCGACGCCGCCCGCCGGCTCGCCGCCGCCATGGCCGCCCACCCGTGGCACGTCGCCGGCACCGGCCGGCTCTGCACCGAGCTGGTCGCCGCCGCCGGTGGCGAGGTGCTGGTGAAGGTCGGCGCCGAAGGTGTGCAGCTCGCCGCGCTGCCGAGCCAGGGCCTGGGCGTCGCGGTGAAGGCCGAGGACGGCGCCACCCGCGCCTCCGAGGTCGCGCTCGGCCACGTGCTCGCCGCCCTCGGCTGCGACGCCGCCCCGATCGCCGAGGTGTTCGAGCGCCGCAGCCGCATCAGCAACTGGGCCGGCACCCACGTCGCCGACCTCCAGGTGGTCGACCCCACCCCCTGACGGAACTGGACGCGGATCCTGCGCACCCCCGGGAGGAACTGGACGCGGATGCTGCGCAGCTACTCGCCGGTGGTGCCGTCGAGCAGCTCGCGCAGGATGTCGAGGTGGCCGAGGTGGCGCGCCGTCTCCTCGACGAGGTGCACGAGCAGGAACCGGAGGTCGAAGGGCTCGTCGCCGAAGGTGCGGGCGCCGCGCTCGTCGAGGTCGCGGTCGGCGAGGACGGCCCGGCTGCGGTCGCACGCTGCTCGGTAGCGGGCCACGATCTCGTCGAGCGGGAGGGTCTCGGCGACGGTGAACTCCCAGTCGGGGTCCTGCTCCCACGGCGCCGAGCTCCACGGCGCCGGCATGTCGTGGCCGGCGAAGCGGTACTCGAACCAGCGGTCCTCCACGAGCGCCAGGTGGTGGACGAGCCCGGCGATCGACGTGGCGCTGCGCAGCGGCCTGGCCGTCGCGACGGCTGGTGCCACGCCGTCGACCTTCGCCAGCACGCCCTCCCGGTACCACTCGAGCATGGCGACGAGCGTCGAGCGCTCGTCGCCGACCAGGGGCTGGGTCCACGGCCGCTCGCCGGTGTCCTTCGGGGCGGGTGCGCCGCGCTCAGCCGCCGACCGCTCGACGCACAGCTCGTTGCCCTCGGGGTCGGCGAGCACGACCCACCCGAGGCCGTCGGGCGTGCGGTGGTCGGCGACCAGCGTGGCGCCGAGCCCGAAGAGCCGCTCGACCTCGGCGTCCCGGGGCTGGTCGGGCTGCAGGTCGAGGTGGAGGCGGTTCTTCACCACCTTGTCCTCGGGCACCGGGATGAACAGCAGGCCCGGGTGGCGACCCGTGGGGTCGATCAGCAGCGCCTCGGGGTCGTCGGGCTGGTTGGGGTTCTCCGGGTCGTCGACGAAGCCCAGCGCCCCGGCCCAGAACCGGGCGAGCAGGTGGGGATCGCGGCAGTCGAAGGTGAGGTGGCGGACGCGGCTCGGCATGCGGCTCCCGTGCTACGTCGCCGCTCCAGCAGGAGACAAGCGCGTTTCGTGCGCAGGATCCGCGTCCAGTTCCCCCCGGGGGTGCGCAGGATCCGCGTCCAGTTCCTCCCGGGGGTGCGCAGCATCCGCGTCCAGTTCGGGTCAGTGGTCCCACTGGAGGCGCTGGGCGAGGCGGTGGGCCAGGGCCATGATCGTGAGCACCGGGTTCACCGAGCCGTTGGTGACGTGCACCGACGCGTCGGCCACCCACAGGTTGTCGTGGCCGTGCACGCGGCCGTCGGGGTCAGTGACCGACGTGGCCGGGTCGGTGCCCATCCGGCAGGTGCCGGCCTGGTGGGTGCCGGCGAGCAGGCCGGTGGGGACGCGGTCGGCCCACGTGTGGCGGGCGCCGCTCGCCGCCAGCCACGCCTCGGCGCGGGCCGCGAGGTGGTGGGCGGTGCGCAGCGTCTCGGGGTGGGCGTGACCGGCGAGTCGGGCCACCGGCAGGCCGAGGGCGTCACGGACGTCCTCGGCGAGCGTGACCCGGTTGTCGGCCCGGGGCACCTCGTGGACCTGGGCGAACAGGTGACCGGTGCGCCGGTACGACTCGCGCATCGCTGCCTTGGCGCCCGGGCCCCACCGAGGCGCGTCGGGCGGCAGCGCCCACGACCAGTGCACGATCGGCAGCTTCACCATCTCGTTCGCGACCACCCCGCCACCCACGATCGCCGCGCCGCCGTCGTCCACGTTGCCGTGGGCGAGGTCGAGCGTGGCGATGCTGACGCCGGGCCCGTCCCCGTCGACCACCGGCTCGTCGAACGCGCCGAACGCCGAGGCGAAGGCGTGGCCCTGGAGGTGGCGGCCCACCTGGTCGGTGGCGTTGCCGAGCCCCGCCGGGTGGCGCTCGGAGCGGCTGGCCAGCAGCAGGCGAGCGGTCTCGATGGCACCGCAGGCGACGACCACGTGGCCCGCCGTCACGACCCGCTGCTCGCCGGTGCGCTCGTCGACGAGCCGGACGCCCGCGACCCGCCCGGCGGCGTCCGTCGTGATCTCGGCGGCCCGGCACCTCGTGACGAGCGTGGCGCCGGCGGCGAGCGCCCGCGGCAGGGCGGTGTTGTGGGTGCCGTTCTTGGCGTCGACCGGGCACGAGAAGCCGACGCACTCGCCGCAGCGCACGCACCGCGCCCGGCCGTCGTGCGGCTCGGAGTTCAGCAGCAGGGGCACCGGCCCGGTGGCGAGCCCGAGCGCTCGGGCGCCCCGCTCGAGCACCTCGGCCTCGCGGTTCGGCGGGAGCGGCGGCATCGGCAGCCCCCGGTGCACCGGTCCGTGGGCGCGGTGGCCGGCGAGGTCGCCGCACACGCCGAGCTGCCACTCGACCCACTCGTAGTGGGGAGCCAGGTCGTCGTAGCCGATGGGCCAGTCGGCGAGCGACGAGCCGTCCGGCACGCCGTAGGTGCTGGCCATGCGGAGGTCGTCGGGCAGGAACCGCCACGCCATGCCCTGGTACACGCGCGTGCCACCGCCGACGACCATCGCCCCGTCGTGCCAGCGAGGGTCGTGGGGCGCCTCCACCACCACGGCACCGTCGCCCTCGTCGACGACCACCCTCGGGTTCCCGGGGGCCGCCGGCCCGGTGTTCGTGCCGAGCACGGAGGCGCGGTGGTTGCGCAGGTGGTCGCGGCTCACCTCGAGCGCCCCCAGCGCCTCGCCGCGGTCGACCACCAGGACCCGGGCGCCGGCCTCGGCGAGCACGGAGGCCGCCACACCGC
>DASTYO010000042.1:0-7325 GCA_035764875.1 Acidimicrobiales bacterium
ACCCCCGACCCCCCAAACCACCGAGAGAAGGACCCCCGTGACCCCTGCAGTGCCCTCCCGTCGCCAGTTCGTGAAGGCCTCCGTGGCCGCGTCGCTCCTGCTGGGCAGCGGCGGCCTCCTCGCGGCGTGCGGTGACGACGACGACGCCACCGCCCAGACCGGCGACGCGGCCGGCAGCACCACGTCCACCACCGCGGCCGAGCTCACGAAGCTCTCCGTGCTGATGCCCTTCCCCGTCTCGCTGAACTTCGTCGCCGACATGGCGGCGAAGGCCGGCGGCATCATGGAGTCTCACGGCATCGACATGGACCTGACGTTCGCCCGCAGCGCGCCGCAGGCCCTCCAGCAGCTGGCGGCCGGCAGCGTCGCGGTGGTGCGCAACGCCCCCATCGCCGTCGCCCGGGCCGTGGCCTCCGAGGGCGCGCCGTTCGTGTCCATCGGCATGCCGGTGCAGCAGCTGCTCTACCTGCTCATCTCCACCCCCGAGGCGCCGGTCGACGGGCTCGACGCGCTGGTCGGCAAGAAGGTCGGCCTGCCGACGCTCGGCGGCCAGGCCGAGGACCTGTTCGGGCTGCTGATGAAGTCGTCCGGGCTCGACCCGACCTCGGTGAGCCTGGAGGCGGTGGGCAACGAGACCACGTCGTACGCCCTCGTCGAGGAGGGCCGCGTCGATGCCATCTTCGGCACGCGCGAGGCCGCTGCCGTGATGCGGAACGCCGGCCTCACGCCCCACCTCGCCGAGGTCGACGATGCGAACCCGCTGATGGGCGTGGCGCTCGTGACCACGCGCGAGACCCTCGAGACCGAGCGCGACGCGCTGGTCCGCTACCTGCAGGGGCTGGCGGAGGCGATGCGCGCCGTGCGCGACGGCGACGACGAGCTGCTGGGCCTGGTGGCCGACGAGTACGACCTGTCCGACCTCAAGCAGCCCGACGAGGTCGACCGCGCCGTGCTCGACACCATCTCGGGCATGTGGTTCTCCGAGGGCGACGAGAACCTCCTGCGCAACGTCCCCGAGCACTGGGAGGCCGGCGTCGCCGCGTTCCAGCGGCTCAAGATCATCCCCGGCGAGGCGAAGGCGACCGACTTCTACACGAACGAGCTGTGGGACGAGGCGTTCGGCTGATGGCCGGACGCCTCGTGGGTCATCCTGGTCGACGTGGCTGACGTCGAGCTGCTGGGGGTCGCCAAGCGCTTCGACTCGAGGGCGGGCGCGGTCGACGCGCTCGCCCCGGTCGACCTCCAGCTCGAGCAGGGCGAGGTGGTCGCCGTGGTCGGCCCGTCGGGCTGTGGCAAGACCACGCTGCTGCGCTGCACCGCCGGGCTCACCCGGCCCTCGGCAGGCACCGTGCGGCTCCACGGCCGCGACCTGTGGGCGGGTCGGCGGCCCGACGCCGAGGCGATGCGCAGCCTGGCCATCGTGTTCCAGGACGCCAACCTGCTGCCCTGGCTGACGGTGGAGGACAACGTTGCCCTGCCGCTGCAGCTGCGTGGCGTGCCTCGCAAGGAGCGCCGGCGCCAGGCAGCCGAGCTGTGCGAGCGCACCGGCATCGGCGGCTTCACCCGCCACCGCCCACGGGAGCTGTCCATCGGCATGCGCCAGCGGGTGGCGCTGTCCCGCGCCCTCGTCGACTCCCCCCGGCTGCTGCTGCTCGACGAGCCGTTCGCCTCGCTCGACGCCATCACCCGCGACGCGATGAACCTCGAGCTGCAGCGCGTCCTGGCCGACAGCGGCTGCACGGGCGTGCTCGTGACCCACTCGATGTCCGAGGCGGTGTTCCTCGCCGACCGGGTCGTGTCGCTCAGCGCCCGGCCGGGTCGGGTCGTCGACGTGACGGCCGTGCCGTTCGCCCGGCCCCGAGCGATGGCCCTGCAGCACACCTCGGGGTTCCAGCAGCTCGTGCACCAGCTGCGGTGCACGCTGGGCGAGGCGGCGTGATGCGCGACCGGGTCCTGTCGCTGGTCATCGGCCTCGTCGTGCTGGTCGTCTTCGTGGGCGGTTGGAAGCTGTACGTCGAGCTCTCCGACGTCTCCCGGTTCGTGCTGCCACCGCCCGAGGACGTGGCCACCGCCACCTGGGACCTCGCCGGCGACGGTGACACCTGGGAGCACCTCCGGGTGACGTTGTGGGAGATCGTGGCCGGCTTCGCAGTGGCGAGCGCCTTCGGTGTGGTGACCGGCATCGCCATCGGCGAGATCCGGGTCGTCGAGCGGGCGCTGTCGCCGTTCCTCATCGCGCTGCAGGTGCTGCCCAAGGTGGCCGTCATCCCGCTGCTCATCCTGTGGCTCGGATTCGGTCCGTCGGCGAAGATCGTCATCGCGGCGATCTTCGCCTTCTTCCCGGTCACCGCCGGCACCCGCGCCGGCATCCGCTCGGTCGAGCGCAACCACCGCGACCTGGCCACCACCCTCCAGGCGAGCCGCTGGCAGCAGCTGCGGCACATCGACCTGCCATCGTCGCTGCCGTCGATCCTCACCGGCATGGAGGTCGGCATCGTCCTGGCGACGGTGGGTGCCATCGTGGCCGAGTACCTGGCCGGCGCCGAGGGGCTCGGGTACCTGGCCACCTTCTACCTGAACCAGCTCCAGGTCGACGCCCTGTTCGGCGTCATCGTGGTGATGTCGGCGCTCGGCCTGCTGCTGTACGGCGCGGTGCTCGGGTTGCGCCGGCTGCTGGTGCCCTGGCACGAGTCCAGCGAGCTCGACCACCCCTCGGCGTAGGCCACCCCCGGCGGCTACCCCGAAGGGAACTGGACGCGGATCCTGCGCACCGGCTCAGGCGCCGGCGAAGGGGTCCCAGCCGGTGAGGTCCTGCAGCCGCGGGTCGTTCGAGAACATCTCGACCATCGGGTGGTCGTCGAGGCCGAGGCGGCGCTGCAGCAGCTTCACCGGCATCTCCTCGTCCCACTTGATGAGGGTGACGGCGACGCCCGTGGTGCCGGCGCGAGCCGTGCGGCCCGAGCGGTGCAGGTACGTCTTGTGGTCGGGCGGCGGGTCCCAGTGGATGACGGTGTCGACGGCGTCGATGTCGAGGCCGCGCGCCGCGACGTCGGACGCGACGAGCGCCTGGAGCTTGCCCTCGGAGAAGCGCTTCAGGGCCTTCTCGCGCGCTCGCTGGGGCAGGTCGCCGTGGATGGCGGCGGCCTTCACGTCGAGGTCGGCGAGGTCGCGGGCGAGGCGGTCGGCAGCCCGCTTGGTGTTCGAGAAGATCAGCGTGCGGTTGCCGTGCGTGATGATGCTCGCCGCCACCTTGGACTTGTCCATCTCGTGGATCTTGATGAACCGGTGGTGCATCTGGTCGACGGTGACCGTCTCGGATGCGACCTCGAGCGTGACCGGGTCGGTCTGGTAGCGGTCGATCAGCGCGCCCACCGACCCGTCGAGCGTGGCCGAGAACAGCAGGGTCTGGTGGCCGGACGGCACGTGGCGCAGCACCCACTCGACCTGGGGCAGGAAGCCCATGTCGGCCATGCGGTCCGCCTCGTCGACGGCGACGACCTTCACCTCGTCGAGGGAGACGTCGCCCCGCTGCAGCAGGTCGATGAGCCGGCCGGGCGTGGCCACGATGATGCCGGTGCCGTCCTCGATGGACTTGATCTGCTTCTCGATCTTCTCGCCGCCGTACACGGCGGTGATGGTGTGGCCCTTGACCTTGGCGAGGGGCTCGAGCACCTCGGCCACCTGGATGGCGAGCTCGCGCGTGGGGCACAGCGCGAGGCCGGCGGGACCGTGCTGGATGGCATCGGGGGCGGGCAGGGCCATCACCATCGGGAGGCCGAACGCGAGGGTCTTGCCGGACCCCGTCTTGGCCTTGCCGCACACGTCGCGACCGGCGACGGCGTCGGGGATGGTGAGCTCTTGGATGGGGAAGGGCGCGTCGATGCCCTGGGAGGCGAGGCAGTCGACCAGGTCGTCGTCGATGCCGAGTTCTGCGAATGTCGTCATGTCGGACACAACGCTACTGGCACCGCCTCCGCGCCCCGTCATCCCGGGGTGCGCAGCATCCGCGTCCAGAACGCTCTCGGGGGAACTGGACGCGGATCCTGCGCACGGCTCACCGCCGGTGCATGCCCCGCACCCGCCGGTCGCCGACGTCGACGCCCTCGGCACGCAGGCGCCGGCGGTGCTCGGCCTCGTGGCCCGGCACCAGCCGGCCATCGGCGGCCACCACCCGCCACCAGGGCAGGGCGCCATCGCTGGTCGCCATGATGCGGCCGACCGCTCGCGCCGCGCCCGGGCGACCGGCCTCGGCAGCCACCTCGCCGTAGGTCACCACCTCCCCGGCGGGCACCGCCGACACGACGGCGTGCACGGCCTCCTCGAACGACCTCGTCGGCTCGCCCACGCCCTCGTGCCTACCATCGGCCACCATGCGCACGCTGACCGACGCCGACGCCGACCGCCACGCTGCCGAGATCGCCGAGCGGGGCTACACCATCATCGAGGACGCCTTCGACGCCGTGTTCGGCAAGGAGGTGCTCGACGCCCTCGACACGATCATCGAGGAGCGCGGGGTGACCCCGGCCGACAACGGCTTCGAGGGGCGCTCGACGTACCGGGTCTACAACCTCCTCGCCCACGGCGAGGTGTTCCAGCGCATCCCCACGGCGCCGAGCGTGCTGCCCGTGGTCGAACGGGTGCTCGACCGCGAGTGCTTGCTCTCGACGCTGTCGTCGATCGACATCCGCCCCGGCGAGGTGGCCCAGCCGATCCACTCCGACGACCAGGTGATCGGCCTGCCCCGCACCGGCTTCCCGGTGGTCTGCAACTCGATGTGGGCCATCACCGACTTCACCGAGGCCAACGGCGCCACGCGCCTGGTGCCCGGCTCGCACCGCGACCTCGAGTACCCGGTGTACGGCCAGGCGTACGACACCGTGGCGGCCGAGATGTCGGCCGGCAGCGCGCTGCTCTGGCACGGCAGCCTCTGGCACGGCGGCGGCGCGAACCGCAGCGACGAGCGGCGCGTCGGCATCGCCGACAACTACTGCGCCGGCATGATCCGCCAGCAGGAGAACCAGCAGCTCGGCGTGCCCCGCGAGATCGCCCGCACGTTCGACAAGCGGCTCGCCCGCCTGTGCGGCTACGGCACCTACCGGGGGCTCATCGGCCACATCGACAAGACCGACCCGCTCCGCCTGCTCGACCGCGACGACGCCGACGACTCGATGCTCTGGGACGCCGGCTGAGGGCATGGCCGCCCTCGAGCAGGTCGACGACTGGGACGTGCCGACCGCGGCCGCAGCCGTGGTGGGCGCCGGCGGGATCCTCGCTGCGCACGGCCCGGTCGAGCGCACGTTCCCGCTCGCCTCGGTCACGAAGGTCCTGTTCGCCGTCGCCGTGCACATCGCGGTCGAGGAGGGCACGGTCGGGCTCGACGACGACGTCGCGCCGGCGGGCGGGCCGGAGGGCACCACCGTTCGTCACCTGCTCGCCCACGCCAGCGGCCTGCCGCCGGACGGCGAGCGTCGACCGCTCGGTCCGCCGGAGTCCAAGCGCATCTACTCCAACGTCGGCTTCGAGGTGCTCGGCGACCACCTGGCGGCTCGCACCGGCATGACCGCCGCCGAGTACGTGGGGGCCGCGCTGGTCGACACCCTCGGCCTGGCCACCACCACGGTGCAGGGCTCCCCCGCCCACGGCTACGCGTCGTCGGTGACCGATCTCGCAACGCTGCTGTCGGCGGTCGTCTCCGGCGGCGTCCTCGCGGCCGAGTCGCTCGCCGCGATGACGTCGGTGGCGTTCCCCGACCTCGCCGGCGTGCTGCCCGGCTTCGGGGGCCAGGACCCGAACCCGTGGGGCCTCGGCGTCGAGGTCCGTGGGCACAAGTCGCCGCACTGGACGGCAGCCCGCAACACCCCCGAGACGTGGGGCCACTTCGGCCGCAGCGGGACCTTCCTCTGGTGGGACCCGGCTGCGGGCCTGGGCCTCGTGGTGCTCACCGACCGCGAGTTCGGCCCGTGGGCGGCCACCGCGTGGCCGGCCCTGTCGGCCGCGGTGCTCGACGAGCACCGCTGAGCGGACCTCACGGCAGCTCGCGCGCCACCCAGTCGGCGAGGAGCGGGTCGGTGAGGCGGGTGCCGTCGGGGCCGACCAGCAGGTGGCCGGCGTCGACCAGGGCGTCACGGGCGATGGTGATCGACGAGTTCGACAGGTCGTGGAAGCGACCCTCGGACGCGGCGAACGGCGCGCCGGTGCGGACCACCGCCCGGAGCACCGCCTGCTGCGTGCTCGACAGGACGCCGAAGAAGTCGCGCATCCCCGGCGCCACCCGGGCGCGCACGGCCGCGAGCGCGGCGTCCCACACGTCGCGGTCGGCCACGCCGCCGGGCGGCGTGAGCCACCACGCCCCGTCGGCCAGCTCCATCGACCGCTGGGGGTGCCCCGCGCCGAACGCCGCGATGGACGAGGCCACCACACCGGCGTCGCGGCCGGTGGCCCGGAAGCCGCGGTGCACGATGTCGACGACCGCCTCCACCGGCAGCGGCCGCAGCTCGACCCGGTGGGCCTGGGAGTAGAACGGCTGGTCGGTGTCGCCGAACAGCCGGGCCATCATCGTGGGCTTGGAGCCGGCGAAGGCGAGGCCGAGCTCGCGGTACACGGGCTGGAGGTGCGACCGGACGAGCTCGAGCACGTTGCCCACGCCGATGGCGTCGGCCACCTCGTCGACCACGAGCACGGTGCGGTGCTGCTCGGCGGCGCGCACCAGCGAGTCGAGCAGGGCGTGCACCGTGGCCACCGGGTCGGGTGCCGACCGGGCCGATCGGCGCAGCTCGGCCGACACCAGGCCGATGTTGACGCTCAGGCCCCCCGCCACCCGGTCGAGCGCCTCGCGGAAGCGGCCGACCGACGCACCGAGGGCCCGGTCGAGGCGGACGGCGAAGTCGGCGACCGAGGACAGGCCGTACAGGTCGAGCCACAGCGTGGTGGTGGGCTCGACCTGGTCGAGCAGCCACACGGCTCGGCGCAGCAGGCTCGTCTTCCCGTACCGGCGGGGCGCCACCACGGCGACGGGCACGCGTCCGCCGAGCAGCCGGACCAGGTCGGCCGCCTCCTCGTCGCGGCCGGTGACCTCGTCGGCCTCGAGCGGCCCGGAGTGCGGGAACGGGGAGCGCTCCATGCCGGCAGCGTACGGCGGGCCACCGACATCTACCAAGGATCGGTAGTGATCCTCTACCGGACATCGGTAGGACATCGGGTCCACATCTCGGGAGGGCGACCCCGCTGCCCGGCTGTCCAACAGGATCGCAGCGCCGGGTTGCCGAAGCACCGCGTCGCCACACGCCAGCCGATCGAAGGACCCCGATGCACCCTCGCCACCTCGC
>DASTYO010000043.1:0-16678 GCA_035764875.1 Acidimicrobiales bacterium
CTTGGCGAAGACCTTGGCGCGCTTCTGATCGGTCGCGGCCTTCTTGTGCTTGATCGTCGCCCACTTGGAGTGTCCCGACATCTATTCGACCTCCTCGAGGAATCGGCGGTGGATGCGCAGGTCGCACGTGCCGTCCGGAGCCGGCAGCTCCGGGTGGAACGCGGCGACCAGCACCGGGCCGGATGCGCAGAGTACGGGCCGGCCGTCGAGCTCGGCGAGCACGGTGACGCCCTCCCCCACCCGCTCCACCTGCGGAGCACGGATGAACGAGGCGTCGAAGGGCGTGTCGAACCCCACGACCTCGAGCGGGGTGTCGAAGCTGTCGACCTGCCGGCCGTAGGCGTTGCGGCGCACCGAGATGTCGACGGCCCCGAAGCAGCGCTGGTCGGGGCGGCCGTCGAGGATCTCGGCGCCGAGCAGGATCATCCCGGCGCAGGTGCCGAGGGCCGGCATGCCGTCGGCGAGGCGCTTGGCGATGGGGTCGAACAGCTCGGCGCGGTCGAGCAGCATCGACATCGTGCCGGACTCGCCGCCGGGCAGGACGAGCGCGTCGACGTCGTCGAGGTGCTCGGGGCGGCGCACCTCGGCGGTGCGCGCCCCGCAGGCCTCGAGCGCACGGGCGTGACGGGCGAACGCGCCCTGGAGGGCCAGGACGCCGACCGTGCGGATCGCTACCAGCCCCGGTCCTCGAAGCGGGTGCCGTCGGCGGCGGCGCCCGTGGGGTCCATGCCGATGCCGGTCATCGGGGCGCCGAGGCCCCGGGAGACCTTGGCGAGGATGTCGGCGTCGCGGAAGTGCGTGGTGGCCTCGACGATGGCCTTGGCCCGCGGTGCGGGGTCGTGCGACTTGAAGATGCCCGAGCCCACGAACACGGCCTCGGCGCCCAGCTGCATGGCGAGGGCGGCATCGGCCGGGGTGGCCAGGCCGCCGGCGCAGAACAGCGGCACGGGCAGCGAGCCGGTCTCGGCGATCTCCTGGACGAGCGGCAGCGGCGCCCGCAGCTGCTTGGCCCACTCGAACAGCTCGGCCTCGTCGGCCTGGGTGATCTTGCGGATGTCGCCGGTGATGGACCGCAGGTGGCGCACGGCCTGCACGACGTTGCCGGTGCCGGCCTCGCCCTTCGAGCGGATCATGCACGCGCCCTCGGCGATGCGGCGCAGGGCCTCGCCGAGGTTGGTGGCGCCGCACACGAAGGGGACCGTGAAGGCCCACTTGTCGATGTGGTGGGTCTCGTCGGCCGGGGTGAGCACCTCGGACTCGTCGACGTAGTCGACGCCGAGCGCCTGGAGGATCTGGGCCTCGACGAAGTGGCCGATGCGGGCCTTGGCCATCACGGGGATGGTGACGGCCTCCTTGATCCCCTCGATCATCTCCGGGTCGGACATGCGGGCCACCCCGCCGTCGACGCGGATGTCGGCCGGCACGCGCTCGAGGGCCATGACGGCCACGGCACCCGCGTCCTCGGCGATCTTCGCCTGCTCGGGCGTCACCACGTCCATGATGACGCCGCCCTTCAGCATCTCGGCCAGGCCGCGCTTGACGCGGTAGGTGCCCGTCTCGTGCGTGCTCGACATGGCTCCGAGTCTACGGGCGACCCCCGTGCGATCCCGCAACGAGATGTGTGACTCGGGGCCGCTGGACCGCCTACAGCTCTCGCAGCAGGTCGATGCGGTCGAGCAGCGGCGGGTGGGCGGCGAAGGGGTCGCCGGGCGCCGGCTCGCCGGGCGGCGCGTACCAGAGGGGTTGCAGCGGCCGCGGGCTGCTGGTGACGCCGGACGCGCCCTTGCGGATGCGCTCCAGGGCGGCCACCGCGCCCGGCGGGTACTGGGTGGCCCGGGCGCCTTCGATGTCGGTGACCACCACGCGCCGCTCGTCGATGCCGGAGCGGGCGAGGGCGGCCACGGCGCCGGCCAGCGGTCCGCCGGCCAGGCCGCCGAACAGGGCGGTGGCCACGGTGGGCGCCTCGACCAGGCCGTCCCGCACGTCGACGAGCAGGTGGGCCACCACCGCCTCGAGCTCGATGCGCTCGGCCGCGTCGAGGAACCCGGAGGTGACGGCGAGGCACGACGGGCCGGTGCCCGAGCCCCACACCACGGCGTTGCGGGCCGGGTCATCGATGACGTGCAGGCGGGGCGGGGCCACGCCGGTGGCCATCGACATGGACTCGACCACGCCGGCCAGCCGGGGCACCTCGCGGTCGGGCACGGGCCGGGCGCCGAGCGCACGGCCGACCCGGCCGTCGATGTCGCGGCCCCGCACCACGGTGGCGACGACGCCGACCAGCAGCGCCACCAGGACCGCCAGCCACCACGGCAGCACGAGCAGCCCGATCAGGAGGAGCGGGACGGCGACGAGCGCTGCGTGCAGCACGCCCAGCCGGACGAGGGCCGTGGTGGGATCGTGGGTGGTCGACAGGTCGGTGGCCACGCCCGGGAGTGTACGGAGGGCCCCGGAGCGGCGGCGAAGGTGACATCCCGATGGCGGCTGCGGGGGACGACGGGGCCTCCAGCCGGACTAGTCAGCGGGCGCGGCCAAATGGCACGACCGGGGGATTTCCCCAATGCGGCGAATCGGACACGCTCGCCGCAACCGTTCTGCCTGCCTCGTTGGGGAGCTCCAGCCAATGCGCCTGTCCCGTCTCGTCCCGGCCCTCGCGGCCGGTGCACTGCTCACTGCGACGACGTCGCCGGTGCTCGCCCAGTCCGAGCCGCCGGACGTCACGGGCGTGGGCACCACGACCGGGGCGCTGACGCTGCTCGACCTCGACGCCGGCAGCCTGCTGTCCCTCCAGCTGCTCACCGACGGCGGGCGCGCCAACATCGACGAGGCCGTGGGCGCCCGCTCGGCCGCCGCCCAGATCGCCGCCCTCGCCCTCGACACCGCCGCCACCGACCCGCTGTCGGTGCCGCTGCTCGCCGTCGAGTCCACCGGCGAGCCGCAGCAGACCGGCCAGGAGGTCGCCATCCCGGCGAACCCGCTCGTGTCGGGCACCGCCCTGCCGCTGTCGCTGTCCGCGCTCGTGGACGACGCCGGCGCCCAGTCCACCCTCGCCGCCGCCCTCGCAGACCTCGACGTGCTCGGCGGCATCCTCGGCATCGAGGGCACCGACCTCGACCTCGGCAGCAACGCGCTCGTGGCCGACGCCGACGGCACCCGCGGCATCACCGTGGACGCCCTCACCGCCCTCGACCTCGAGGCGCTGCTCGCCGGCCTCGGCATCCCGCTCACCGACCTCCCGCTCGACGACCTGCTCGGCCTGCTCGACGGCCTCGGGCTGCTCGACCAGCTCCAGCCCGTGCTCGACGCGCTCGGCCTCGACGTCGCCGACCTCAGCGTCGAGTCCATCGTCGGGGTCGTGGACGGGGTGGTCGACGAGGCGGGCGGGCTGGTCGACCAGGTCGACACGCTCACCGACCAGCTCGCCGCCCTCGAGTCGCTCCAGGCCGACCTGACCGGCACCGGTGGCGGCGCCGGCGTGACCTGCGACGTCACCGACCCGGGCCTCGACGTGCTCGGCGACCTGCTCGGCGGCGGCGCCACGCCCACGCAGCTGTGCACCGACGTGACCGGCACGCTGACCTCGGTGACGAGCCAGCTCACCGCCCTGGAGGCCGACCTCACCGAGGTCACCGACCTGCTGGACGGCCTGCTCGACCAGGTCGACGGCCTGACCGACGCCGTGCTCGGCCTGCTCGACGGCCAGGCGCTCCTCCAGCTCCAGGGCCTCGACGTCAACGTGCTCACCAAGGCCACCGACGACGTCGCCACCTCGGTCGCCGACGTCACCGCCTCCATCGGCTCGCTGCAGGTGGGCGAGCTGTCGCTGCCGGGCATCGAGCTGGCCGAGGTCACCGCCCCCGTCGACGCCCTGCTCGCCCAGGTGGAAGGCGCGATCGGCGACGTCCTCGGGCAGATCGGCGGCGGCCAGCTCGCCGAGATCGTCTCGCTGCGCACGCTCGAGGAGACCACCTCGGTCGAGGAGGCCGACGGTCGCGTCACCTCCAGCGCCGACTTCACCGGCCTCGTCGTGGAGGTCCTGCCCGCCCTCGCCGACCTCGACGGCCTCCTCGCCGGCCTCGGCGGCGCCGACTCGCTCGGGGCCACCCTCCAGGGCCTCGGGCTCCCCGTGCCGGCCTCCGGCGCCACCGAGGTGCTCGGGCTGAGCTCGCTGCTCGGCGGGGTCACCGGCGGGGTGCCCGTGCTCGCCGCCCTCGAGGACGGCCTCACCATGCGGATCGCCTCGCTCAGCCAGCAGTCGGCGTTCACCCCGGTGGCCGCCCCCGGCACCCCCGGTGCTCCAGGCGCCCCCGGCTCGCCGGCGCCCACCCTGCCCCGCACCGGCAGCAGCGACACCCTCGTGCTCGCCCTCGCCGGCGCCGCGGTGCTCGCCGCCCTCGGCGGCCGGTGGGCGCTGCGCCGTTCCTCGGACGCCTGATCGGCCCGACCAGCCGAGGCTGACGGCCTGGGGCGCTACGGACGGGTCGACCGGATCCGCTCGTAGCGCTCCAGGTAGAGCTCGGCCAGGTGGTCCATGGCGAAGCCGGCCGCCCGCTCCCGGCCGGCGGCCACCAGCTCGGTGCGCCGCTGCTCGTCGGTGAGCGCGGTGCGCAGCGCGGCGGCCAGGGCGCCGGCGTCGCCGACCGGCGTGAGCAGCGCGTCGCGGTCGTGGGTGGCCACGTTGCGGTAGCCGTCGAGGTCGCTGGCCACCACGGCGGTGCCGGCCGCCATGGCCTCGAGCAGCACCACACCGAAGGACTCCCCCATCAGCGCCGGCGCGCAGAACACGTCGGCGCCCCGCAAGCGGGCCATCTTGTCCTCGTCGCTGATGCGGCCCAGCCACTGGACGCGCGGGTCGCCCGCGTACATCGCCTGGAGCCGCTCGGTCTCCGGCCCGTCGGATGCGACCCAGACCGTGACCTCGGCGGGCAGGACCTGCAGAGCCTCGAGCAGGACGGCGAGGCCCTTGCGCGGCTCGTGCCGCCCGCAGAAGAACACCGTGGGTCCGTCGGCCTTGGTCACCGGCCCCTCGGCGTAGCGGTCGACCTCGATGCCGTTGAACAGCAGCTCGTAGTCGCCCGACAGGTAGCGGTGGGCGAGCTCGCGCGCGTCCGGGGACACGGCCACCCGGTGGCGGAGCCGGCGCAGGCCCCACCGCAGGATCGGCGACGCGTACCGGTACGCCGCCGAGTCGCCGGCGGCGTGGAACGTGCCGATCATCGGCACCGCGTTGAGCAGCAGGGCGGTCATGGTGGGCCCGGGCGCCAGCGGCTCGTGCAGGTGGAGGACGTCGAAGTCCTCGTCGAGGATGGCTCGGATCGTGCGCAGCTGGGCCGACGGGTCGGGCGCCACCGGCGCCACGGAGCCGTTGGCGGCGGTGGGCACGCTCACGCCGAGCGGCGTCACGCCGGCGTCGGGCGGCACGCCGTCGGCCGGCGCCAGCACCCGGGTGGGGTGCCCCTGGGCGCGCAGGGCGCGAGCCAGGGCGAGCACCTGGCCCTGGACGCCACCGGGGATGGTGACGCTGTAGGGGCAGAGCAGGCCGATCCTCACCGGGCGTCCCCGGCCAGGCCCGCCGCGGCCAGCGCCTCGTGGTCGCTCGGCCAGTTGGGTGACATCAGGTGCCACTGGGTGGGGTCGATGCGGATGAGCGACTCGAGGGCGTCGGCGATGTCCTGGGTGATGCGGGCGACGTCCTCGCGCAGGCTGCCCCGCCGCTCGACCACCAGTGGCGGGCGGACGACGGCGTGGTGGCCGCCCCGGGGCTGCTGGAACATGGCGCCGGGGACGAGGTCGGCGCCGGTGCGCAGGGCGAGCGTGGCCGGCCCGGCCGGCAGGGTGGTGCGCTCGCCGAAGAACGTGACCTCCACGCCGGAGCCGTCGATGTCCCGGTCGCTCAGCAGGCAGACGAGGTCGTTGCGCTTCAGGGCCCGCAGCACCTCGCGGCCGGCGTCGGGGCCGAGGGGCACGATGTGCATGCCGAGCGACGTGCGGAAGTCGACGAACCACTCGAACAGCTCGGGCGGTTCGAGCCGCTCGACCACGGCCGTGATGGGCACGCCCACCACCCGGGTGAACCAGAAGCCGGTCCACTCCCACCCGCCGAGGTGGGGCAGCACCAGGATGGTGCCCCGCCCCCGGTGCAGCGACCGCTCGAGGTGCTCGTAGCCCTCGTAGGACATGCCGGCGTCGAGCTCGGCCGGCGTGAGGCTGGGCAGCCGGAACGCCTCCAGCCAGTACGCGGCGTACGACTCGAACGTGCGGTTCACGGCGCGGCGGAGCGCGAGGCCGCTGAGGCCGGGATCGACCCGCTGGAGGTGCCGGGCCACCAGGAAGCGGCGGGTGGCGTCGGGCAGCGCGGCGCCGGTGCCGCCGAGCCGGGCCAGCGGGCCGAGCAGCGGCGCCGGCACGTGGCCGGCGACGGCGGAGGCGGCCTGGAACGCGGTGAGGAGGCGGGAGCCGGGCACCGGCCGGCGGCCCTACGAGCGGGCTCGGCGGCGGCGGCGTGCCGCCCGCTGCTGGCGCTCGACCCGGCGCAGGGTGCGCCGGCGGCGGTCGCGGTCGATGGGCGTCGCCTGCGGCACCGTGGCCGAGGCCTGCCGCCACACCTTGACGAAGCGCTGGCCGGCGGTCACGAGGGTGAGCACGAGCATCAGCCACAGGACCGGCACGAGCAGCGAGTCGAACAGGAGGGCGAGGCCGAGGAGCACGAGGCGCTCGGCTCGCTCCATCAGGCCGCCCCGGGCGTCGAAGCCGAGCGACTCGGCCTTGGCGCGCTCGTAGGAGATCAGCATGGAGGCGCCGAGCACGGCCATGGGCAGCAGCGCGGTGCGCCCGTCGCCGGTGGTGTCGAGGTACCAGGCGACGCCGCCGAGGAGCAGGGCGTCGGCGACCCGGTCCATCGTGGAGTCGAAGAACGCCCCGCGGGGTGAGGCGGTGCCCGACGCCTTGGCCACGGCGCCGTCGAGGACGTCGGGGATGGCGGTGAGGGCCAGCAGGAGCAGGCCGCCCCGCAGCGCGCCGTTGGCGATGGCCACGGCCGCCGCCCCGGACATCAGCACGCCGAAGGCGGTGAGGTGGTCGGCCTTGATGCCGGCCCGGCGGAGGTTCGCGCCGACGGGCTTCAAGCCCTTCTCGACGCTGGTGCGGAAGCGACCATCGAACATGGGGAGGAACTCTCGCAGTCTCAGGGGTCCGGCGGACGGCTCGACGCGACCGAGGTCTGCAAAGTGTACCAAGCAGGGCCGCCGACCGTGACCCGTGCAGTCTCACACGTCCGACCTGCCGATCGGTGGTCCCGGGTACGGTCCTGGCGTGCCCTCGCTGTCCAGCTCCCACCTCAGCCCGGACGACGCCGCCGTCGCCGTGCGCTCCTTCCCCCGGCGGTTCCGTGCCGTGCTGGCCCGCCCCGACGACGACGAGGAGCGCGTCGACCCCGACGAGCTGGCCCGCCGGGTGGGCCCGGACGGTCGCTCGGCCATCGACCACCTGCTCGCCGCCGACGGCGTGCTCGCCCTCACCGACCGGGCGCTCGAGCAGGTCCGCAGCGACGCCGACCCGGTGCTCCACCCCGGCGTGGCCGACCTCGCCGGCGCCTCCTTCGACGACCCCCACAGCCCGCTGGGCAGCCTGCTCGACCAGCTCGAGGCCACCGCCACGCACCTCGCCGCCCGCATCGACGACGTGCCCACCGACGACTGGGCCCGCCACGTCCGGGTCGCCGGCCAGGACGCCACCCTCGGCGTCCTCGACATCGCCCGCGACGCGGTGGACGTCGCCGCCGGCCACCTCCGGGCCGCCGAGCGCACCATCCAGGCGGTCCGCTGATCCCGTTCTGGCACACCGATCCCCCGCCATGCGGGGGGATCCGTAGGCCAGAACCGGGGTTGGGGCGGCCGGGGGCTACGGGACTCGGATGGCGACGAGGGCGAGGTCGTCGGTGATGTCGCCCCGCTGGAAGTCGACCACGGCCAGCTCGATCGAGCGCACCACGGCGGCCGCCGACATGTCGCGGCAGCTGCGCACCACGTCGGCCAGGCGCTCGTCGCCGAACACCTCGGCGTCGCGCCGCACGTCGGTGGCCCCGTCGGTGTAGAGCACGCACAGGTCGCCCCGTCGCAGCTCGGCCGACAGGGCGCCCACGCGGATGTCGTCGAACATGCCGACGAGGTGGCCGGTGGGGCCGAGCTGCTCGAGGGTGCCGTCGGCCCGGAGCACGAGCACCGGCGGGTGGCCGGCGACGCCGAGGTCGAGCTGCACGCTGCCGTCGTGGGGCTGGAGGCGGAGGTCGACCACCGTGCAGAACGTGCGGGCGTCCTCCTCCCGGCGGATCATCGCCTGGTTCAGGAGGCGGACCGACTCCGCCGGCGGGTGCCCGGCCATGGCCGCCGCCCGCAGGGTGTGGCGGGCGAGGGCGGTGACCCCCGCGGCGGCCGGGCCCTTGCCGCACACGTCGCCGAGCACGACGCCCCACCCGCTGCCGCCCAGCGGGTACACGTCGTAGAAGTCGCCGCCGATGCCCTCCGTCATCGGGAGGTAGCCGGCGGCCAGGTCGAGGCCCGAGACCTCGGGCAGCGCCGGCGGCAGCAGGCTGCGCTGCAGCTCGCGGGCGACCTCGTCGCGCTCGGCGAGCGCCAGGTTGCGGGCAGCCAGCTCGGCCTGGGCCAGGTGGTGGAGGCGGGCGTTCTCGAGGGCGGTGGTCGCGTGGGCGCCGATGCCGGCGAGCAGGGGTTCGAGGCCCTCGGGCGCCGTCTCGTCGTCGGGCACGAGGAGCAGGTCGGTGAGGTTGCGCATCGGCGTGACCGGCACGGCCAGGGCACCCGGCGCCCAGACGACCTCCGGCACGTCGGTGCCGAGGCCCCGGAGCCGCTCGGCGACCTCCTCGGCGATGCCCAGCAGGTCGGCGTCGAAGCGGCCGTGGCGGGCCGTGACCTCCCAGGGGTGGACCACGCTGGCCCGGCTGAGCAGCGCGGCGCCGTCCCGGCCACAGGACTCGGCGGTGACCTCGACGATGGTCTGGGCGAGGCGCTGGCGGTCGTGCTCGCGGTTGAGCTGCAGGCTGATGCGGTTCAGCGCCACGAGGATCGGCTGCTGGGCCTCGAGCTGGCGGCGGTACCGGACCCGGTCGGTGACGTCGATGGACACGCCCACCATGCCGACGACCTCGCCGGCCTCGTCCCGGAGCACCGCCCCGCGCCCTTCCACCCAGGTGACCGTGCCGTCCGGGCGGAGGAACCGGTGCTCGGTGACGTGCGCCCCCGCCTCGACGCCGCGCTCGACGGCGCGGGCCACCGCGTCGCGGTCGTCGGGGTGGATGGCGGCCATGTAGGCCTCGAACGTGCCTGGGAAGGTGCCCGGCTCGAGGCCGGCCAGCTGCTCGAGCTCGACGGACCACGAGACGCGCCCCGAGCGGCGGTCCCACTCCCACACGCCGAGCTGGCCCGCCTCGAGGGCGAGCTGCAGCTGGAGCGATCTGCTGAGCGCGACGCCCGCCGTCTCGGTGTCAGCCATCCGGCACATCCTAGGAAGGCTGCCCCGGTGGACCGGCGTCGCCGCCATGCCATCCTGGGTCATGGCAGCGACCACGGCCGACGTCATCCTCGACCTCATCGAGGCCCGCCGTCGCGACCAGGTCGCGTCGTCGGTGCTCGAGCTGTGCCGGTCCGACGGCATCGACGCGGCGGTCGCCGTGCTCGCCGCCGTGCAGCTCGAGGTCGGTGCCCGCTGGCAGGCGCAGCGCTGGACGGTGGCCGACGAGCACGCCGCCTCGGCCATCATCGACCACGCCCTCAGCTCGGCCTGCCTCGGCCTCAGCTCGCGCACCCAAGGCCGGCCGGTGGTCGTCGCCTGCGTCGAGGACGAGTGGCACGTGCTCCCCGCCCGCATGCTGTCCGAGCAGCTCCGCTCCCGCCGCTGGGACGCCCTGTTCCTCGGCGCCTCGTCCCCGGCGGGCGAGCTCGGCCGCTTCACCGCCGACGTCGCCCCGGTGGCGGTCGTGCTCAGCTGCTCGATGCCGATGCACCTGCCCGGCGCCCGCCGCTCCGTCGAGGCGTGCCACGACGCCGGCGTGCCCGTCGTGGTGGGCGGCGGCGCCTTCGGCGGACCGGCGCGGGCCGCGGCGATCGGCGCCGACCGCTGGTGCGCCGACGTCTCCGAGCTGCACGACACCCTCATCGAGTGGGCGCTCGAACGGCCCGCCCTCGCCTCCCCCACCGTCGAGCCCCCGAAGCCCGTGACGACGAGCCAGCGCCGGCTCGTGCTCGACCTCGCGGCCCGCGCCGTGTTCGAGCGCGTGCCCCCGCTGGCCGAGGCGCCGCTGCACGAGCAGGACCGGGTCCGCGACGACCTCGAGGCCCTGCTGTGCAGCGCGGAGGCGTCGGCCCACGGCGGCGACCCGGGGATCTTCCGCGACCAGGTCGCGTGGCAGAGCTCGGTGTCGCACGCCCGGGGGGAGCCGGACGGTCTCGTCGACGTGCTGGTGCAGGCGCTGCGCGGCGCGCTGCCCGCGGGCTCCCCGCTAGCCGGTCAGCTTCCCGTCGAGACCTGACCAGTCCTCGGGGTTCTCCTCCACGAGGCTGTCGACGATCCGGCCGTCGACGCCGTCGACGAGCACGAAGCCCCGCTGCTTCGGCGGCTCCTCGGCGGAGTAGAGCAGGATCCGCCACGTGGGCCGGCTCCGCAGCCCCCGCCAGCCCATCTGCGCGGACGCGTGGCCCACGGGGAAGCCGACGGCCCGGGACGCCTCCACCAGTGCGTCGCGCTCGTCGACGACGAGGTCGAACCCGGCGAGCAGGTGGTAGGCGCCGACCAGCGCGAGCACGATGCCGACGACCAGGAAGCCGTCGTTCACGAGCACGGCGTCGTCGCCGGCCACCGCCCACAGGGCGATGCACGCGGCGGCGGTGAGCAGGTACAGGTAGCCGGGGATGCGACGGCGGTTGTTGTCGGGGAAGACGTAGGGCCCGACGTAGCCGGCGGCGTCGAGGTCCTCGGGGAGCTCGTCGACGACCTCGTCGTCGCCCGGCTCCGGCCGCTCGTCCTGGGTGCTCACCGATGCGACGGTACCGGCGGTGCTCGCTGCCACGGAAACCCCCGCGGCAGCTCCCCCGGCCGGGGTTAGCGTGCGCCGCCGTGGGCGCGATCGAGGTCACCGACGTCGGCTACCGCCTGCCCGGCGGGCGCGTCCTGTTCCACGACGTGTCGTTCCGGGTGGGCGACGGCCAGAAGGTCGCCCTGGTGGGCGCGAACGGGGTGGGCAAGACCACCCTGCTGCGGCTCATCGGCGCCACCGCCACGGGCGAGCCCCACGACCCGCACGACGGCACCATCCGCGTCGACGGCCGGGCGGCGGTCATGGACCAGCTCGTGGGCATGCGTGGCGCGGGCGGCACCGTCCGCGACCTGTTCGTGTCGCTGTCCGCACCGCACGTGCGTCGCGCCGCCGACGAGCTGGCGGCCGCCGAGCGGGCCATGGCCGGCGCCGAGCGGGGCGGCAAGCCGAGCTTCGTCGCCGAGACCGGCATGCGGCTGGCCGAGGCGCACGGCCGCTGGGGCGACGTCGGCGGCTACGACGCCGAGGTCCTGTGGGAGGTGAGCTGCACCGAGGCCACGGGGCTGTCCCTCGAGGAAGCGTGCCGCCGCCCGCTGTCGACGTTCTCGGGCGGGCAGCAGAAGCGGCTGGCGCTCGAGCACCTGCTCCGCAGCGACGCCGACGTGCTGCTCCTCGACGAGCCCGACAACTTCCTCGACATCCCCGGCAAGCGCTGGCTCGAGCAGCGCCTGCGGGAATCCCGCAAGACCGTGCTCCTCATCAGCCACGACCGGGAGCTGCTCGCAGCAGCCGCGGACAAGATCATCACCGTGGAGGGCGACGGGGCCTGGACCCACGGTGGGTCGTTCGCCACCTACCACCAGGCCCGGGCCGACCGGCACGCCAGGCTCGCCGACGACCACCGCCGCTGGACCGAGGAGCGCAAGCGCCTCGTCGAGCTGGTCCGCATCATGAAGGAGCGGGCCAAGGTGTCCGACGACAACGCGTCGCGCGCCCGCGCCGCCGAGACGCGCCTGCGCCACTTCGACGAGGCCGGTCCCCCGCCGGAGCAGCCGCGGGAGCAGCGCATCACCATGCGCATCGCCGGCGGCCGCACCGGCAAGCGGGCCATCACGATCGAGGACCTCGAGCTCACCGACCTCACGTTCCCGTTCTCCGTCGAGGTCTTCTACGGCGAGCGGGTCGGCGTGGTCGGCGGCAACGGCACCGGGAAGTCGCACCTGCTCCGCCTGCTCGGCGGCGACCGCACCGTCGCCCACGAGGGCCGCTGCGAGCTCGGCGCCCGCGTGGTCCCGGGCCACTTCTCCCAGACCCACGACCACCCCGAGCTCCACGGGCGGACCCTGGTCGACGTGCTCCGGGCGCGCGACCTCGACCTCGGCGGGGCCATGGGCCGGCTCCGCCGGTACGAGCTGCACGACGCCGCCGAGCAGACCTTCGAGACCCTCTCCGGCGGCCAGCAGGCCCGCTTCCAGATCCTGCTGCTCGAGCTCGGCGGGGCGACGCTGCTCCTGCTCGACGAGCCCACCGACAACCTCGACCTGGTGTCGGCCGAGGCGCTCGAGGACGCGCTCGACGCCTTCGACGGCACCGTCGTCGCGGTCACCCACGACCGGTGGTTCCTGCGGTCGCTCGACCGGTTCCTGGTGTTCGGCGACGACGGCGAGGTCGAGGTGCACGACGAGGCCGTCGTGCCGGCGAGCTGACCCGGCGGGGGCTCAGGCCGGCCAGGCGTCGCGCAGCTTGGCCCAGGTGACCGACAGGGGCTCGGGCAGCACCCGGGCCTCGGCGACCGTGGTCATGAAGTTCGAGTCGGCGTCCCAGCGGGGCAGCACGTGGCCGTGGACGTGGGTGGGCACGCCCGCGCCGGCTGCCCGGCCGAGGTTGAACCCGATGTTCACGCCCTCGGGCCGGTACGCCGCCTTGATGGCCACGACCGCCTCGTTGAGCAGGCGCCACACGTCGGCCGACTCCTGCTCGGTGAGGTCGTCGAGCTCGCCGACCTCGCGGTAGGGCATCACGAGCAGGTGGCCCGTGCCGTACGGGAATGCGTTGAGGATGGCGAAGGCGTGCGCGCCCCGGTGGACGACGTAGGCGGTCTCGTCGGTGAGCTCGCCGGCGTCGACGGCGCGCAGGATGCGGGTGAACACCGAGCCGCCGGCGGCGGGGAGGCCCTGGTTGCCGTCGGCGGTGACCTCGTCCATGTAGGCGGTGCGCCAGCCCGCCCAGATGCGCTCCAGCGTCACCGGTGCTCGCGGATCTCGGCGGTGATGCGCTCGACGAACGCGTCGACGGGGATGTCGCGCTCGGGCTTGTCGGCGCCTCGCACGTTGTCGGCCACGGTGCCGTTGGCGACGTCGTCGGCGCCCACCACCAGGATGTGCGGCACCTTCTCGAGCTTGTGCTTGCGGATGCGGGCACCGAACCCCTCGTCCGCGGCGGACACCTCGACCCGGACCCCGGCGGCCCGGAGCCGGTCGGCGACCGAGGCGGCGTAGGCCTCGTGCTCGCCGGCCACCGGGCACACGACGGCCTGCACGGGCGAGAGCCACGTCGGGAAGGCCCCGGCGTAGTGCTCGAGGAGGACGCCGAAGAACCGCTCGATCGAGCCGAAGAGGGCCCGGTGGATCATCACCGGCTGCTGCCGCGATCCGTCGGGCGCCGTGTACTTGAGGTCGAACAGCTCGGGCTCGAAGAAGTCGAGCTGGATGGTCGACAGCTGCCAGGTGCGGCCGATGGCGTCGCGCGCCTGGACCGAGATCTTCGGGCCGTAGAAGGCGGCGCCGCCGGGATCGTCGACCAGGTCGAGGCCGGATGCCTCCGCGACGTCGGCCAGGACCTTCGTGGCCTCCTCCCAGGTGGCGTCGTCGCCGACCGACTTCTCCGGATCGCGCGTCGACAGCTCCAGGTAGAACTCGTCGAGGCCGTAGTCGGCGAGCAGGTCGAGCACGAACCGCAGCAGGCTGGCGAGCTCGTCGCGCATCTGCTCGCGGGTGCAGTAGATGTGCGCGTCGTCCTGCGTGAAGCCCCGCGCCCGGGTGAGGCCCTGGACCACGCCTGACTTCTCGTAGCGGTACACCGTGCCGAACTCGAACAGCCGCAGCGGGAGCTCCCGGTACGAGCGGCCGCGCGACTCGAACACCAGGTTGTGCATCGGGCAGTTCATCGGCTTGAGGTAGTAGTCCTGCCCGGCGCGGGTGACGTGCCCGTCGGCGTCGGTCACCTCGTCGAGGTGCATGGCCGGGAACATCCCGTCGGCGTACCACTCGAGGTGCTTCGAGGTCTCGAACAGGTGGGCCTTGGTGATGTGGGGCGTGGAGACGAACGAGTAGCCGGCCTCGACGTGCCGCTGCCGGGCGTAGTTCTCCATCTCCATCTTGATGATGGCGCCCCTCGGGTGGAACACCGGCAGGCCGGAGCCGATCTCCTCGGGGAAGCTGAACAGGTCGAGCTCGGCGCCGAGCTTGCGGTGGTCGCGCTTGGCCGCCTCCTCCAGCTGGTGCAGGTGCTGCTCGAGGTCGGCCTTGGTGGCCCACGCCGTGCCGTAGATGCGCTGGAGCTGGGGGTTCTTCTCGTCGCCCCGCCAGTAGGCGCCGGCCACCCGCAGCAGCTTGAAGTGCCCGAGGTGGTCGTTCGTGGTGGGCACGTGCGGGCCCCGGCACAGGTCGATGAAGCCGTCGTGGCCGTGGAAGGTCTGGTTGGGGCGCGGCTCGGGAGGGATGTTCTCGTAGCACCGCACCTCGCCGCGCTCCGAGGTGGCCGACATCGGGTCGGTGGAGGCGTTCTGGATGATCTCGAGCTTGTAGGGGTGCTCGGCGAAGATCTCGCGGGCCTCGTCGGCGGAGATCTCGCTCTTCACGAACGGCTGGGACTCCTTGAGGATCTCCCGCATCCGCGCCTCGATGGCCTGGAGGTCGTCCTCGTGGAACGTGCCCCCGCCGGGCAGCTCGAAGTCGTAGTAGAAGCCGTTCTCCACGGGCGGGCCGATGCCGAACGTGGCGCCGGGGTGCAGGTCGAGCACCGCCTGGGCGAGCACGTGGGCCGTCGAGTGGCGGATGACGTACAGGCCCTGGTCGGAGTCGGCGGTCACGATCGAGACCTGGTCGCCGTCGGCGAGGACGTGGGACAGGTCGCGCTCGACGCCGTTCACCTCGGCGATCACGGCCTTCTTGGCCAGGCCCCGGGCGATCGAGCGGGCCAGGTCGCCGGCGGTGGACCCGGTGGGCAGCTCGCGGCTGGATCCATCGGGGAGCGTGACGGCGATCTGGCCTTCGGGCGCGGGCGACATGGCGTCGGAGGGTAGCGACGCCTCCCTCCAGGCGCGAAGGTCGTTCGGTCAGTCCGCGGGCTTCGGTTCGGGGCGCCAGAACCCGACGAGCAGGGCGACGGCGCCGCCGAAGCCGGCGATGAGCACGATGGCCAGGCCGAGGCCCCCCGGGATGGGGGCGCCGTCGGTCTGGAACAGGTCGAGCGCCTCGTCGAGGGACCACTGGCCCGGACCCACCACACCGAGGGCCACGCCGCACGCGATGAGGGTCATCACGTACTCCCAGCCCTCGCCGGGCCGGAAGATGAAGAAGCCGTTGCCGCGGTGGTTGGTGACCAGGGCGACCGTCATGGTGCCGACCACGGCGGCGGCGCCGAGCGGGGTGAGCAGGCCGAGCACGAGCGACGCGCCGGCGGCGAGCTCGGCCAGGCTGGCCAGCCACGCGTGGAGGATGCCTGGCTTCATGCCGAGCGAGGCGAACCACCCGGCGGTTCCCTGGATCTTCCCGCCGCGGAAGATGTGGTTCCAGCCGTGGGCGAACATCACGGCGCCGATGGCGCACCGGAAGGCGAGCAGGGCGAGGTCGACTGCGTCCTGGTCCATGGGCGCCGAGCCTCGCACATCGGTCACCACCGGCGGGTGACCGACTTGTCAGATCTGTCCGGTCAGCTCCACCAGCGGGCGAGCACGTCGGCGGAGGAGCGGCGCTCCTCGATCACCTCGGCGTCCTCGGCCACCTCGGCGCCGGCGGCCCCCACCAGCACCCGCTCGTGCCGGTGGCCGTTGCCGTCCTCGACGGGTCGGGGCGCCGGCTCCGGCTGGTCGACCTCGGGCGCCGCCGCCGGCTCGGCCACCTCGGCCGGTGCCGCTCCCTCGGCGTCGGCCCGCTTGTTGGCGTAGACGTCGACGTACTCCTGGCCCGACAGCTTGCGGATCTCGAACATGACCTCGTCGATGAGCTGGCGCAGCACCAGGCGGTCGTCGGCGCGGTCGCGGTAGCGGGACACGTCGATGGGTGGGCCGATGTTCACCTGGCAGGAGCGGAACGGCCGCGGCAGGGGCGCACCGGTGGGCTGGAGGTGGTCGGTGCCGCGGAGGCCCACCGGGATGATGGGCGCCCCGGTGCGCAGGGCCAGGCGGGCCGGGCCGGTGTGGCCGCGGTGCAGCTTGCCGGTGCGCGAGCGGGTGCCCTCGGGGTAGATGCCGAACAGCTCGCCCCGCTGGAGGACCTCGGCGGCCGTGTCGAGCGCCCGCTGGCTCGACGAGCCCCCGCCCCGGTGGATGGGGATCATGCCGAGCGCCGGGAACAGGTGCTTGGTCTTCCAGTCGTCGAGGTACTCGGCCTTGCCCACGTAGCTGATGCG
>DASTYO010000044.1:0-6667 GCA_035764875.1 Acidimicrobiales bacterium
ATGGTCGGGGCGGTCGACATCCTGTTCGCCCACTACGACCACTGCTACGTCCAGCCGGGCGAGGCCGGGCCCCGCCCGGCGATGACCACCGACCCGCTCGACCGCGACGTCTGCGCCGAGCCCCACGCCGGCGAGGGCACCTCGTTCACCACGGTGGGCGAGATCTTCTCCGACGAGACGAACCCGGGCCGCAAGAAGCCCTTCGACATCCGGTCGGTGATGCGCGCCGTGATCGACCACGACCTCGAGCCGCTCGAGCGCTGGGCCGACATGGCCGACGCCGAGGGTGCGGTGGTGCTCGACGCCCACCTCGGCGGCCTGCCGGTGTGCCTCATCGGCGTCGAGTCCCGACCGCTGCCGCGCACCGGACTGCTGCCGGCGGACGGCCCGAGCCAGTGGTCGGCCGGCACGCTGTTCCCGCTGTCCTCGAAGAAGGTGGCGCGGGCGATCAACGCCGCCAGCGGGAACCGCCCGGTCGTGATCCTCGCCAACCTGTCCGGGTTCGACGGCTCACCCGAATCGCTGCGCCGGCTCCAGCTCGAGTACGGCGCCGAGATCGGGCGGGCCATCGTGAACTTCGACGGCCCGATCGTGCTGTGCGTCATCTCCCGCTACCACGGCGGGGCGTTCGTGGTGTTCTCGGGTCGGCTCAACGACCGGATGCAGGTCCTCGCCGTGGAGGGCGCGCACGCGTCGGTCATCGGCGGCGCCCCGGCGGCGGCCGTCGTGTTCACCCGCGAGGTCGACGCCCGCACCCAGTCCGACGAGCGCGTCCAGGCGCTCGAGCAGGCCATCGCCACGGCGGGCCCCCTCGAACGGTCGGACCTGCGGGCCGAGCTCGACGCCGTCCGAGCCACGGTCCGAAACGAGAAGCTGGGCGAGGTGGCCGCCGAGTTCGACGCCATCCACAGCGTCGAGCGGGCACGCGCCGTCGGCTCGGTGCACGAGATCATCACCCCGTCCCGCCTGCGACCGGCCCTGTTCGACGCCGTGACCCGCGGCCTGGTGCACTGACGGGTCGTGACCGACCGCTCGATCCCCGCGTTCGACCTCGCCGCCCACCTGCGCGAGGTGCTCGGCGTCGACCCCGACGTGGTGGCCGAGGCGGAGGCCGAGGGGCCGAACGGCCTGCGCCGCCTGGCCCAGGCCGTGGTGCTGCTGGGCGAGCCGCCGAACCTGTCCCCGCCGGAGGCGTGGAAGGCCGCAGGTGCCGACGAGGAGCTGGGTCGCAAGCTCTGGCGGGCCATGGGCTTCGCCCAGCTGCCCGACGACGTCGTGGCCCTCACCGCCGCCGACGTCGAGGCCCTGGCCGCCATCGACACGTTCCTCGAGGCCAGCGGCATCTCGCCCGACACCGCCATCCGCTTCGCCCGCCTGCTCGGGCAGTCGATGAGCCGCGTCGCCGACGCGCTCCACGCCATCGTCGACAGCGCCGTGGCCGAGATGGACTTCCTCCCGCCCGGCGAGATCGACGACGTCATGGTGCTGGCGGCCGAGGTGGTCAACCCCCTCATCGAGAAGGAGCTGTCCTACCTGCTCCGCCGGCACCTCTACGCCGGCGCCATCCGACGCATGGCCGGCGTCGACCTCGAGCAGCCGGAGGTCACGGTCGGCTTCGCCGACGTCGTCTCCTACACGCGGCTGTCCGGGCAGCTCCCCGAGGGCGACCTGGCCGACCTGCTCGAGACGTTCGAGGCCACCACGGCCGACATGATCACCGAGGCCGGCGGCCGGGTCATCAAGCTGATCGGCGACGCCGTGCTGTTCGTGTTCGACGACGCCCGCGCCGCCGCCGACCTGGCCCTGCGGCTCGTCGAGTCCTTCGGCGGCGAGCAGCCCGACCTGCGCCTGGGCCTCACCCACGGGCCGGTGCTGTCCCGCCTCGGTGACCTGTTCGGCCCGCCGGTGAACCTGGCCAGCCGGCTGGTGTCCTACGCCCGGCCGGGCACGGTGCTGGTCGACCAGCGCTTCGTCGACCACCTCGGCGACGAGCACGGCCTCGACTTCAAGTCGCTGCGGCCCCGGGACCTCAAGGGGATCGGCACCACGCCCCTCTACGTCCTGCGCCGCGCCCGCTGAGCCCCCGGCGCTCCGGACGGGCTTCAGGGGGCGGGCGGGACCATCGTCTCCATGTCGGCGTCGAGGCCGGCGAGCACCTCCTCGGCGAGCGCCTGGCGCAGGCGGCGCTTCGTGAAGCCATAGGCGCTCGGCGGCAGCTGCCCGAGGCGGCGGGCCCGCTCGATGGCCGTGTCGACGACGGCGTCGGCCGCCACCAGCTCGTCGAGGTAGCCGGCGTCGAGCGCGCCGGCCATGTCGTAGATCTCGGCCTGCAGCACGGCCCGCTGGCGGTGGCGCACGGACAGCCGGACCTCGCCGAGGCGGATGCCGTACCAGGGCAGGCCCATGCCGATGGCCGTCTCGTTCAGGCCGATCTTCGCCGGGAGGTCGGCGGACCCGATGCGGGTGTCGCAGGCGAGGCAGAGCAGGGCGCCGGCCGCGAGGGCGTGGCCGGTGACCGCGGCGACCGTCGGCTGCGGGTGGGTGTACAGGCGCATGAGCAGCTCGCCGCCCGCCTTCACCAGGCCACGGGTGGCATCGGCGCCCTGGGTCATCACCGAGAGGTCGAAGCCCGCCGAGAACTTGCCCTCCCGGCCGATCAGCGCCACCGCGGTGGCCTCGGAGGTCGCCGTGTCGAGGGCGGCGTGCACCTGGTCGATCAGGGCGTGGGAGACGGCGTTCGCCTTGCCGTCGTCGAGGCGGACGACGGCGACGCCGTCCTCGATGGAGAGCTGCACGGGGTCGGTCACGGGGCCACCGTAGCCATCACCGTGGCGCGCACTCCCAGGTCCGGATCCCGCCAGACAACGGGACGCCGGTGCGGCAGGATCGTTTCGTGATGCTCGACCACGGCCAGTGCTACGAGGCGATGCGCAGCCGGGACCCCCGCTTCGACGGGCGGTTCTGGGTGGGCGTGCGCACCACCGGCGTCTACTGCCGGCCGGTCTGCCCGTCGCGCACGCCGCTGGCCCGCAACGTCGACTTCTACGCCCACCCGGCCGCCGCCGAGGACGCCGGCTTCCGGCCGTGCCGCCGGTGCCGGCCCGACGCCGCGCCCGGGTCGAGCGGGTGGAAGGGCGGGGCGGGCGTCGTCGACCGGGCGCTCCGGCTCATCGACGAAGGCGCCCTCGACCACGGCGACGTGGCCGCCCTCGCCCGCCGGCTGCACGTCGGCGACCGCCACCTCCGCCGCCTGTTCGTCGAGCACCTCGGCACCACGCCCGACGCGGTCGCCCGCAGCCGGCGGGCGCACCTGGCCCGGCGGCTCCTGGCCGACACCGACCTGCGGGTCGCCGACATCGCCTTCGCCGCCGGCTTCGGAAGTGTCCGCCAGTGCAACGACGTCGTCCGGGCCACCTTCCACGCCACACCCACCCAGCTGCGGGCCGACCTCCGCAGCGGCCGGCGGCCCCGCTCGCTGCCCGCCACCCCCAGCGGGGTGCTCACGCTGCGGCTGCCGGTGCGGGCGCCCTTCGACGGCGCCGCCCTGCTCGACTGGTTCGCGTCGCGGTCGGTCCAGGGCCTCGACGAGGTCGTCGACGGCACCTACCGCCGCCGCGTCGCCGTCGGCGACCGGACCGGATCGATCGTGCTGCGGCCGTCGGCCGATGCCGTCTCGCTCACCGTCGACCTGCCCCCCGACACCAACCTCGGCACGCTCGTCGGCGGCGCCCGCCGGGCCTTCGACCTCTCCGCCGACCCGGCGGCCGTCGACGCCCACCTCGGCGCCGACCCGCTGCTCGCCCCGCTCGTCGCCGCCCGGCCGGGCATGCGGGTGCCGGGCGCGTGGAGCGGCTTCGAGGCCGGCGTGCGGGCGGTCGTCGGCCAGCAGATCTCGGTGGCCGCGGCCCGCACCGTGCTCGGCCGGGTCGTCGCCGCCCACGGCACCGGCGGGGCGTTCCCCGAGCCCGAGCAGCTCGTCGCCGCCCCGCTCGAGGAGCTGGGCATCATCGGCCAGCGCGCCGACACCATCCGGCGCCTCGCCGACGCGGTGCTGGGCGACGACGTCGTCCTCGACGGGAGCGTCGACCACGGAACGCTCGTCTCCTCGCTCGTGGCGCTGCGGGGGATCGGGCCGTGGTCGGCCGAGTACATCGCCCTGCGCATCGGGGAGCCCGACGCCTTCCCCGCCGGCGACCTGCACCTGCGCCGGGTGCTGGGCACGACGAACGACCGCGACGCCATCGCCCGGGCCGAGGCCTGGCGCCCCTGGCGCGCCTACGCCGCCATGCACCTGTGGCAGACCACACGGGAGGACCGACCATGACCATCCGCACCACCACCGTCGAATACCCCCTCGGCACGTTCCACCTCGCCGTGCGCGGCGAGGGGCGCGACGAGCGCGTCGTCGCGGTGTCGTTCGACGTCGACCACTTCGAGCGCCTCGCCGAGCGGGTCCGGGCCCGGTTCCCCGACGAGCCGTGGGAGGAGGGCGGCAGCGCCGCCGCCGATGCCCTGCGCCGCTACGTCGACGGCGACCTCGCCGCCCTCGACGACGTGGCCGTCGACACCGCCGGCACGCCCTTCCAGGAGCGGGTGTGGGCCGCGCTGCGCTCCATCCCCGTCGGCTCCACCTGGTCCTACGCCGACCTCGCCGCCGCCGTGGGCTCACCGGGCGCGGTGCGGGCCGTCGGGTCGGCGAACGGCGCCAACCCGGTGTCCATCGTCGTGCCCTGCCACCGGGTCGTGCGCAGCGACGGTTCGCTCGGCGGCTACGGCGGCGGCCTCGACCGGAAGTCGTGGCTGCTCGAGCACGAGGGCGTGATTGGGAGGCTCCCGCTCGACCGCTCGTAGTCTGCGGGGCGCAGCCACGCCCCCCGGAGGACCCCCCGTGTACATGCAGCTCGCCCGCTGGTGCTTCGTGCACCGTCGCATCGCCGTGCTCGCGTGGCTGGCGGTCATCGTGCTGGCGGGCGTCGCCGTGGGCGCGGCGGGCACCGACTTCCGGGGCGACCCCGAGGCACCCGACACCGAGAGCCGCGACGGCTTCGAGGTGCTCGACGAGCACTTCGCCGGTGCGGGCACCGGGCAGAGCGGCACCATCGTGTTCCAGGCCGACCGAGGCGTCGACGACCCGGAGGTGCGGGCTGCGGTGGAGGAGCTGCTCGCCTTCGCCGACGACCAGGAGCACGTGTCGGTCGTGAGCCCGTACGGGCCCATGGCGTTCGGGCAGATCGCCCAGGAGGGCGACCTCGCCGGCAAGGTGGCGTACGCGAACGTCGAGCTCGGCGACGAGATCGACTTCGGCGGAGCCGGCGACATCGGGGAGGCCATCCACGACGAGGCCGAGCGCATCGAGCGCCAGGTCCCGGGCCTGCGCATCGAGGTCGGCGGTGAGGCGCTCGCCGGGTTCGAGCCGCCCGAGTCCGAGCTCATCGGGCTGTCCTTCGCCGTCCTCGTGCTCATCGTGTCGTTCGGATCGGTGCTCGCGATGGGCCTGCCCATCGCCGTCGCCGTGGCCGGCGTCGGCCTCGGTCTGATGCTCACCAACCTGATGTCGAACGTGGTGCTGATGCCCGAGTTCGCCGTGCAGATCGGCGCGATGATCGGCCTCGGCGTGGGCATCGACTACGCCCTGTTCGTCGTCACCCGGTACCGGGAGTACCTGCACCGCGACCACCGGCCCCAGATCGCCACCATGGCCGCCATCGACACCGCCGGGCGGGCCGTGGTGTTCGCCGGGGTCACCGTGGTGGTGTCGCTGCTCGGCCTGCTGCTCATCGGGCTCGAGTTCATCGCCGGTCTCGGGGTCGCCGCCGCCATCACCGTCGCGGTGACGATGGCGGCGTCGACGACGCTGCTCCCCGCGTTGCTGGGGTTCGCGCAGGCCAACGTCGAGGTCACCCGCTGGCGGGGCCTCGTGGCCGCGGCGCTCGTCGCCGTCGCCCTGCTGGGCGCCGGCCTCGGCATCCCGGCCCTCCTCCTCGGCGTCCCCCTCGCCGTCCTCGCCCTGGTGGCCGGGTCGTTCGTGCCCGCTCTGCGCCGCGAGGTGCCCCGCCGGCAGCCCAAGCCGCTCCGCGAGACGGGCTGGTACCGGTGGAGCCACCTCATCCAGCGCCACCCGTGGCCGTTCGCCATCGGCGGCACGGTCGTGCTCCTCGCCATGGCCGTGCCGCTGCTCGCGATCCGCCTCGGGTTCTCCGACGAGGGCAACTTCCCCGACGACACCACCACCCGCCAGGCCTACGACCTGCTGAGCGAGGGCTTCGGCCCCGGCTTCAACGGCCCCTTCGTGGTCGTCGCCCCGCTCGACGGCGGCGAGCAGCTGGCGGTGTTCCAGCGCGTGGTGGAGGCCATCGGTGAGGACCCGGGGGTCGCGTCCGTGACGCCGGCCATCCCGAACGATCCCGAGCAGCCCGCCGCCGCCCTCGCCCGGATCGTGCCCACCACGTCACCGCAGGACGTGGAGACCGAGGAGCTGCTGCAACGGCTGCGGGACGACGTGATCCCCGGCGTCGCCGGCTCCGGCGACCTCGAGGTGTCGATCACCGGTCGCACGGCGGTGTCGGTGGACTTCTCCGACTACCTCGGCGAGCGCAGCCTCATCTTCTTCGGGGTGGTGCTCGCCCTGTCGTTCCTGCTGCTGATGGTGGTGTTCCGCTCGCTGCTG
>DASTYO010000045.1:0-7791 GCA_035764875.1 Acidimicrobiales bacterium
GGGGCTCGTGCGCGTCGGGCCTTGGGGGGCGGGCCCGGGTGGTGGGGGGTCAGGGAGGACTAGGGGTGCCGGGAGGGCAGCGGGAGCAGCCCGACCTGCCGGCAGCGGTCGGCCAGGTCGGCGAGCACCTCGACGTAGCCGTCGCGGGTCAGGTCGCCGGCCAGGTACTCGTCGCGGAGGTCGAGGAACATCCCCTCGACCAGCAGGTCGACGAGCTGCTCGAACAGGCGGTCCTGCAGCTTCGGGTCGCCGTCGATGAGCTGGATGGTGCCCAGGATGTCGTCCTGCTCGTCGGCCACCCGGGTGACCAAGCGCTCGTGTGCGTCCATGGCGAAGGTGTTCGCCGCTTCGCGGAGGACCTCCTTCCTCACGTTCCGTGTTTTTCGTCGCCGCGGCACGCAGGGCCATGACGGGCGAGCGCCGTACTTGAGTTGGCAACGCTCAGGTTTGGTGTTACCGTGTGCATCAGTCCGGACCGATCCACGGCCTCGGATGAGAAGCTCTCACGTCATGTCTGCCAAGGAGGACGACCGTGCTGCTCCGCTTCGACCCCTTCCGCGACTTCGACCGCCTCACCGAGGAGCTCGACCGCTCGCTCGGCCGCCCCGCCCCCCGCCCGATGCCGATGGACGCCTACAAGCGGGGCAACCACGTGGTGGCGCACCTCGACGTGCCCGGCGTGCGTCCCGAGGACGTCGACGTCACCGTCGAGCGCAACGTCCTGACCGTCCGGGCCACCCGGCAGCTGGACGTGGCCGAGGACGACGAGCGCATCGTGGGCGAGCGCCGCCACGGCGAGCTCACCCGCCAGCTGCTGCTCGGCGAGAACCTCGATCCCAACCGGGTCGAGGCCGAGGTGCGCGACGGCGTGCTCACCCTGCGCATCCCGATCGCCGAGACGGCCCAGCCCCGCAAGATCGAGGTCAGCGCCGGCACCGGCGAGTCGCAGGCCGCCCTGTCGGCCTGAGCTCCGCCCGCCTGCACGCCCTCGGGCCCGCCGGTTCGCCGCCGGCGGGCCCGAGCCGCGGTTAGTGTCCGGGTCCCGTCGACGAACCCGGAGGGATCCGAGCATGGTCGTGAGCGCGTACATCCTCATCCAGACCGAGGTCGGCAAGGCCGCCGACGTGGCCGAAGCGGTCGGCGGCATCCCCGGCGTGATCGCCGCCGAGGACGTCACCGGCCCCTACGACGTCATCGCCCGCGCCGAGGCCGACGACGTCGACCAGCTCGGCCGGATGGTGGTGTCGAAGGTCCAGCTGATCAACGGCATCACCCGCACCCTCACCTGCCCCGTCGTCCGCCTGTAGGCGGGCACCGCTCAGGCCGGCAGGAAGAAGCAGCCCGGCTCCACCTGGTGCTCGGCGGCGATGTCGGTGGGGAGCACGGCGTGGCCCTCGACGTCGGTGCCCTGCACCTCGATGGTGACGCCGTCGGCCGTGCTGCCGACCCGGAGCACGGCGGCCTCGGTGGTCTTGGACAGCCGGGCCACCAGCTCCTGCACGATCGACAGGGCCCGCACGGCCACCGCCGGTGGGGCGACCGCGCTGGCGGACCAGTCGAGCTCGATGTCGGCCCCGGCCTCCTCGCGGGCGGCGTCGACCTCGATCTCCACGGCGGTGCGCAGCTCGTCGTCGGTGTCGTCGAGCGGGCACGGCATGCCCGGTGAGGGCGCCACGCTGATCTCCCACGTGCGGCGGGCCCCGGCGATGGCCAGCGACCACAGCTCGGCGACCTGCTCGTCGCTGCCGCTGGCGACGGCCTCCTCGGCCGCCTTCAGCTCGACGGCCAGCCGCTCGCGCTCGGCCTCGGTCTCGGCCCGGGCGGCGTCGGCCGCGGCGCGTGCTTCGGCCTCCTGCTTCATCCGCTTGGCGACGTCGGCGGCGTCACGACGGGCGCGCCGCTCGCGCTCGAGCGCGTCGTCGCGCTCCTTGCGGGCCGTGGCGGCGTCGCCCTCGGCCGCCTTGCGGGCCGCCTCGGCGTCGTCGCGCGCCCGCCGGACCTCGGCGAGCTCGGCCGTGGCCGCATCGAGCCGACCGCGCGCCTGCACGAGCAGCACGGCCAGGACGACGGCGACGGCGAGCAGGAGTCCGGCGACGGCGAGCACGCCTCGAATGTAGTGAGCCGCCCGCAGCGCTCCGGGGAGGGCGCGGTACCCGCGAACGGTTCAGGTGGGGCTGCTGAACTGCATCGAGCGCAGGGCGAGGCCCATCAGGAACAGGCCACCGCCCCCGTACAGCAGGTAGCGGTGGGCGGCGAGCTGGGCGCGGTAGCTGTAGATGATCCCGACGGTGGCGACGGCGACGAACCCGTAGAACAGGTGGAACTGGTCCTGCTCGCCCTCGAAGGACTGGAGGGCGGCGACGCCGAGCGCCACCTGCACGATGATCGACACCTGCACGACCGCGACGGCGATCCACAGGGCGCGCACCCGCAGCGGCTCGAGCCAGTGGGCGGCGAGCGCCCAGGCGCCGGCGAGCCCGTTGCCCACCACCACGAACCACGCGAAGGACGCGTGGATGTCACCCACCACGGGTGGTGGTCAGCCCGCGTTCCCCGCGGACCCGCCCGCGACCTCGTAGCTCCACAGCTCGGACGACACCGACACCGGCCCGCCGGACTCGGTGGGCTTGTCGGCGCCGCGGTGCCCGTGGGCGAAGCCGGGCGAGGAGACCCACGCGTCGAACGACGCCTGGTCGGCCCAGCGGGTGACCACCAGCCAGACGTTGCGGTCGTCGGTGGGCTTGAGCAGCTCGAAGCCCTGGAAGCCCGGCTGGTCGTCCACCGCGCCGGCCCGGGCGGCGAAGCGCTGGGCGAGCTCGTCGCCGGAGCCCTCGGGGACGGTGATGGCGTTGATCTTGATGACGGTCACCGGTCCATCCTGGCGTCACGCCGGCGGCAGCAGCCAGTCGTCGGCCTCGTTGCGGGGCGGCCCCACGACGCGGATGTACCACTCGGTGCCGAAGGCCGCGGCGAACGCGTCGTCGGGCATGGCGAGGAAGAAGCTCTCCTCGGCGATCTGCGAGGCGTGCGCCACCATCGACGCCCGCTTGCGGTCGAGGAACTGCCGCACGTCGACCGCGGTGGTGATGATGGAGGCCGGCGAGCCGAAGTCGCTGCCCACCTCCTCCACCTCGGGCGCGCCCTCGTCGGGCACCTCGCCGCGCGCTCGCGCCTCCTCCATCAGCTGCCGGAGCTGGTCGCGGTTCATGGTCGACTCGTACACCCACGGCGTGCCCGCGAGCTCGGCGGCCAGGTGCCCGACCCGGTGGACCTGGATGTGGTCGGGGTGCCCGTAGCCGCCGTGATCGTCGTAGACGGTGAGGACGTCGGCGGACTCCTCCTGCAGGATGCCCGCCAGGCGCTGCGCCGCCTCCTCGACGTCGGCCTGCCAGAAGCAGTCCGGGTCGTCGTTGGAGGGCTCGCCCATCATCCCCGAGTCGCGGTAGCCGAGCCACGCGACGCGCGCCGCGCCGAGGACCTCGGCGGACGCCTCGGTCTCCTGCTCGCGGCGGTCACCGAGCAGCTCGCCCACGTCGAGGAAGCCGTCGGGCACCTCGCCCAGCTCGCCCCGCGTGCCGAACACGAGCACCACCCGGTGGCCCTCGGCCGCGGCACGGGCGATGGTGCCTCCCGTGGCGATCGACTCGTCGTCGGGGTGGGCGTGGAACGAGACGAGGGTCGCCATCAGGCGATCGCGCCGGCCTCGCGCAGCTTGGCGATGCGGTCGGCCTCGAAGCCGAACTGCGACAGCACCTCGTCGGTGTGCTGGCCGGCGTGCGCCGGCGGGCGCTGGATGGACGCCTCGGTGCGGCTGAACCTCGGCGCCGGCGCCGGCTGGAGCACGCCGTGCTCCTCGACGAAGGTGCCGCGCTCGACGTTGTGCGGGTGCTGGGGCGCCTCGGCCAGGCTCAGCACCGGCGCGAAGCACACGTCGGTGTGCTCCATGAGCTCGCACCACTCGTCGCGCGTCTTGGTCTTGAAGATGGCGGCGACCCGGTCCTTCATGGCCGGCCACTGGGCCCGGTCCATCTGGTGCGGCAGGTCGTCCTGGTCGCCGAGCCCCGACAGCTGCAGCAGCTCGGCGTAGAACTGCGGCTCGATCGAGCCGACCGACACGTACTTGCCGTCGCTGGTCTCGTACACGTCGTAGAAGTGGGCGCCGGTGTCGAGCAGGTTCGTGCCCCGCTCGTCGTTCCAGATGCCCATGGCCCGGAAGGCGTGGAACATCGTGGTGAGCACGGCAGCGCCGTCGACCATGGCGGCGTCGACGACCTGGCCCTCCCCGGAGCGCTGGGCCTCGAGCAGCGCGCACACGATGCCGAAGGCCAGGAACATGCCGCCGCCGCCGAAGTCGCCCACCAGGTTGAGCGGGGGCACGGGGGCCTCGCCCCGCCGGCCGATGGGGTCGAGGGCGCCGGCGAGCGCGATGTAGTTGATGTCGTGGCCGGCGGCCTGGGCGTACGGGCCGTCCTGGCCCCAGCCGGTCATGCGGCCGTAGACGATCTTGGGGTTGCGGGCCTTGCAGTCCTCCGGGCCGATGCCGAGCCGCTCGGCGACGCCGGGCCGGAAGCCCTCCATGATCACGTCGGCCTTCTCGACCAGGGCCAGCACGGTCTCGACGCCCTCGGGGCTCTTGAGGTCGACGCCGATGGAGCGGCGGCCGCGGTTGAGCACGTCGGCGGGGGGCGACTCGGGGTCGCCGCCCATGACCTGGCCGGCGCGGTCGACGCGGATGACGTCGGCGCCCATGTCGGCGAGGAGCATGGCGCAGAACGGGCCGGGCCCGATGCCGGCGATCTCGAGAACGGTGGTGCCCTGGAGCGGTCCCATTGGTCGGCAGTACCTCTTGTCGTGGTGGGTGCGGGTGGGTGGGGTGTCAGGCGTGGTCGGCCCGACGGGTGGTGTCCTCGATGATGTCGACGAGGCGCGGCCACAGCGGCCGGGGGAGGTTGTGGCCCATGCCCTCGATCTCGACGAGGGTGGCGCCGGGCACGGCCTCTGCGGTGCGCCGGCCCCCGCTCGGCGTCACCAGCGTGTCATCCGTGCCGTGGACCACCGTGAACGGGACGGTGACCCGGCCGAGGGCCTCGGTGCGGCTGCCGGAGGCGTTGACGGCCACCAGCTGGCGGCCGACGCCGGCGGGGTTCCGGACCCGGTTCCACTCGCGACGGGCGCGCTCGGCCGCGGCCTCGGGGTCGCGGTGGGCCGGGCTCCCCCACGTGGCCTCGCTCTCGATGGCCCGCTCGACCGCCTCGTCCTCGGTGGTGGGCGGCGGGGCCAGCAGGAGCCGGTTGGCCTCCCGCGTGGGCTGGCCGACGTCGCGGTCGCCGGTGGTGGACATGATCGACACGACCGAGCGAACCGCCTGGGGCTGCTCGATGGCCATGGCCTGGACGATCATCCCGCCCATCGATGCGCCCACCACGTGGGCGGGCGACATGCCCAGCGCCTCCAGCACGCCGGCGGCGTCGGCCGCCATGTCGGACAGCGTGTACGGCGCGTCGACCGGCTCGCCGGCGGCAGCGGCGCGAAGGGCCGCCATGACGTCGAGGCCCGGTGCGTCGACGTGCGTGGAGCGGCCGACGTCGCGGTTGTCGAACCGGGCCACCCGGTAGCCCCGCTCGACCAGGGCGTCGACGAACCCACGGTCCCAGCTGACGAGCTGGGCGCCCAGCCCCATGACGAGCAGCAGCGGCACGCCGTCGTCGGGACCGCGCACCTCGGCGCAGATGTCGATGCCGTTCACCCGGTGGATCGTCTCCCCCATGAGCGCTGATGCTGACCGCTCCTTGACTGCCCGGTCAAGAACCACCGACCTCGATCGCTGGTCCGACATCGACCAGATCCGGTCACGTGTGCACCAGGGGAGCAGGGTTACCGTCCCGCTGTGCCACACGTCCGTGCGTTCGCACCCGGCCGGGTGAACCTGATCGGCGAGCACACCGACCACACCGGCGGCCGCTGCCTCCCGATGGCCGTGGCGATGGGCGTCACGGTCACCGGCGAGCGGGGTGGCGAGCGGGTGCGGCTGACGTCCGATCAGGAGGGCGGGGTCGCCGACGTCCCCCTCGATGTCGAGGACCCGGCCTCGGTCGAGCCGGCGTGGGCTCGCTACGTGGCGGGGGTGGTCGCCGAGCTGCGCCCCGCCGCGGGGTTCGTCGGCGAGGTGCGCTCGGACGTCCCGGTGGGGGCGGGCATGTCGTCGTCGGCGGCGCTCGAGGTCGCGGTCGCCCTCGCGCTCGGCCACGACGGCGACGTCGTCGACCTCGCCCGCACCTGCCAGGCGGCCGAGCAGCGCGCCAGCGGCGTGCCCTGCGGCATCCTCGACCAGCTGTCCTCCGCCGCGGGTCGAGCCGGCCACGCCTTCGTGCTCGACTGCCACACGCTCGAGCGCACCTACGTCCCGGTACCTGACGGCATCGCGGTCCGGGTCGTCCACTCCGGGCAGTCCCGCACCCTCGCCGGCACCGGCTACGCCGAGCGGCGCGCCCAGTGCGAGGCCGCCGAGGCGATCATCGGACCGCTGCGACTCGCGTCGGTGGACGACGTGGCCCGCATCGACGACCCGGTGCTGCGCCGTCGCGCCCGCCACGTGGTGACCGAGAACCAGCGGGTGCTCGACGCGGCCGACGCGCTGTGCTCCGGCGACGTCGTCGCCCTCGGCGCCCTGCTCGACGAGGGGCACCGCTCGCTGCGCGACGACTTCGAGGTCTCGACGCCGACCGTGGACGCCACCGTCGAGCGCCTGCGGGCGACGCCGGGCGTGCACGGCGTGCGGCTGATGGGCGGCGGCTTCGGTGGCTGCGTGGTGGCGGTCACCGAACCCGGCGCCCTGACCGAGGGCTGGCCGGCCGTCCCGGGCCCCGGTGCCCGCGTCAGCCGTCGTACTTGATGAACGACATGCGCCCGCTGGTCTCGAGGACGCCGAGGCGGACGCGGCTCAGATCGTCGATGCCCTGCTGCCGTGCCGCTTCGAGCACCTCCTCGACCGGCATCTGCTCGACCCGCAGGGACGCGTCGACGAGCTGGCCGTGCTCGACGATGACCAGCGGCACCCCTTCGATGGCCCGACGTGCCCGGGGGCTGCGGAACGACGCCCACGACATCACCGTGACCCAGAAGCCGAACGTGCCGATGGCGAGCACTGCGCCGGTGACGGAGTAGTCCTCCTGCGTGATGCCCTGCTGCACGATGTCGCCGAGCGTCACCAGCAGGATCATCTCGAACGGCGAGAGCTCGGCCAGTGCCCGCTTCCGGGTGCCACGGATGAGCAGGAAGAGCACCACGTAGATGACGGTGGCTCGGACGATGATCTCCACTAGGGCCGCACCTCCGTCTCGAACTCCACGCTGGTCATCGTCAGCCCGTCCTCGCGGAGCTCGACGACGCCCCGGACACCCGTCTGCCGGGCCGGCTCCAGCCGTGCGTCGTAGAAGAACCGGAACGTGGTCCCCTCCGGTGGGTCGAACTCCCAGACGACCCAGCGGTCGTCCCCGGTCTCTGCCGAGGGCGTGGGGTAGAAGCCGTTCTCGTCCCAGACCTCGATCCACGGGCGGCTGACGGCGAGCTCGATCGGGCCGTCGAAGCCCTCGGGGTCGGTCACCTCGATGGCGAACGGCGACGCCAGCGCCGGGCGGGTGAGCTCGGGGTAGTCGACCGACAGCACGACGCCGTCGGGCGTCTGCGACGACACGGACCCCGAGTCCACGCCGAGGACCGGGGCGAACGCGTCGAGCACCCCCGCGGCGATCACGGCGAGCAGCGCCGCCGTCGTCACCCAGTACAGGCGAC
>DASTYO010000046.1:0-16378 GCA_035764875.1 Acidimicrobiales bacterium
CGGACGGGCGAGGGCGGAAGTCCTCGCGCTCGCACGCGGTCTCGACCGCCTGCCACACGGCCTCGAGCCGGCGGGCCAGGCCGCGCGTGGACTGGTCGGATGGCTCGGCGACGATGGCGACCGGCTCGGCGAGGTGGAGCAGCTGCACCCGCACGGGCCGGCGGCCGAACCACCGCTCGCACATGAGGGAGTAGAGGTGGACGCCGGTCATCTGGCGGCGGGCGAAGCCCTCGCCGGGCGCCCGTCCGGTCTTGTAGTCGGTGACGACGAGCTCGCCGTCGACGAGGTCGAGCCGGTCGATGATGCCGCGCAGGCGGATGTCGCCGACGGCCACCTCGAGCTTCAGCTCGAGCCCCACCGGGTGGACCTCGCGGGGGTCCTCCAGCCGGAAGTACCGCTCGACCAGGGCGGCCGCCTCGGCGCGCAGACGGGCCTCGGCCTGTTGGTCGAGGGCGAGGCCGGTCCAGTCGGGGTGGGTGCGGAGCCGCTCGACCGCGTCGTCGAGGCAGGCGGCTGCGGCGGCGGGCACCCGCTCGGGCGCCGGCAGCGTGAACAGCTGCTCGAGCGCGGCGTGGACCAGCGTGCCGCGCGTGGCGGCGACGGTGGGGGGCTCGGGGAGCTGGTCGATGGCGGTGAAGCGGAACTGCAGCCCGCACGCGGTGAAGCTCGACAGCCTGGACGGCGAGAGCGACCCGGGGAGCGGCAGTGCCATGGCAGGAGCGTACGTGGCGGCTCTGACAGCGACGGCGGACGCCGGCCGGCGCCGCGCCCAGGCGTCTACCGGCTGAGGAACTCCCGCACGACGGCGGCGAACCCGGCCGGGTCCTCGAGCGGGCCGAAGTGGCCGAGCTCGGGGAAGGCCCGCAGCTCGGCGTCGGGTAGGGCGTCGGCGACCAGCGGGGCGATCTGCGCCGGCCCGTCGCCGTCGCCGCCGTGGGCCACGAGCACCGGGCACTTCACCTCGCCGAGGTGGACGAACCCGTCGTGGTGCGGCCCCATCTCGTAGGTCATGGCCTCGTGCTCGCGGCGGGCCTTGAGCCGGATCGTGCCGTCGGGCTGCTCTGCGAAGCCGTGGCGCACGTAGTCCTCGAGCACGTCCGGCCGGAGCGAGCCGAGGGGCGGCTTCGAGGCGAAGTTCTCGATGGCCTCCTCGAAGGAGCCGAACACCTCCCGGCGCTTCTTGGTGATCTCGGCCAGGTGGTTCGGGCCCCGCTCGCCCTCCACGGGCGGGAACACGATGGGCTCGAAGCACACCGCCCGCTCGATCGTGCCCGGGCGGGCCTGCTCGGCCAGCAGGATCGCCGCGCCGCCCTTGGAGTGCCCGACCGCCGCCACCGGGCCGAGCTCGAGGGCGTCGACCACGGCCAGCACGTCGTCGGCGAAGCCCTGCCAGTGCAGCGCGCCGTCCTGCTCGGTGGAGTCGCCGTAGCCGCGGAAGTCGAGGGCGAGGCAGCGCCACTCCGGGAGCTCCTCGGCGACGGCTCGCCAGACCCGGCCGTGGAAGCCGGTGGCGTGGCAGAGCAGGAGCGGTGGTGCATCGGGGTCCGAGGTGCCGAGCTCGTGCACGGCGAGCCGGACCCCATCGGTGGAGGCGACGGTGATCATCGGCGGCCATCCTGGCAGCGCCGGCAGGGGGAGGGGGACATCGCCGGCGGCACCGGTAGCGTCGGCGCCCGGATGCACGAGACCGACGACGACCCGACCGCCGCCGCGGTCCGCGCGGCGAACGCCGCGTTCTACGCCGCGTTCGAGGCGCGGGACCTCGACGCCATGTCCGACGTCTGGGAGCACACCGATCGGGTCACCTGCGTCCACCCCGGCTGGCCGATCCTGAGCGGGTGGGCCTCCGTGGCGGCATCCTGGTACGCGCTGTTCGACGGCCCCCAGCGGCTGCAGTTCATCGTCACCGACGAGCACGTCCACGTCGTGGGCGCATCGGCGTGGGTGACCTGCAACGAGAACCTGCTCGAGGGCGGCGGCACGCAGGCCGTGGCCGCCACCAACGTCTTCGTCGCCGACGACGGCCGCTGGCGCATGGTCCACCACCACGGCTCGCCCGTCGTCCAGCAGGCCCGGCCCCGCAACTCGTGACTACTCGGGCCGGGGCTCCCGGGGGAGTCCGAGGATGCGCTCGCCGATGATGTTCCGCTGCACCTGGCTGGTGCCGCCGCCGAACCAGCCGCCGGGCGCGGCGAGCAGGCCGGCCGACTCCGGGCCCTCCAGCGTGGCGGCCGGGCCGGCGATGTCGGCCCGCAGCTCGGCGAGGTCGAACACGAAGCTCGTCATCCCGAGCTTGCCGAGCGACGAGCCCACCGATGCCGTGGGGCCCTGCCGCTGGGTCATGTAGAGGTACGCCTTGCCGCGGCTGTAGAGGCGCATGAGCCGGTCGCGGGTGGGGGCGTCCAGGCCCTGCTCCACCGCGAGCGCCTGGAGGCCCTCGAGCCGCTTGGTGATGGCCCGGCCCATGCCGCCGATGTGGCCTCGCTCGTTCGTGAGCGCCGACATCGCGATCGTCCAGCCCTGGCCCCGCTCGCCGAGGAGGGCGGCGGCCGGCAGGCGCACGTCGGTGAGGAACACCTCGTCGAACTCGGCCTCGCCGGTCATCTGGCGGAGCGGCCGGGTCTCGACGCCCTCGCTGCGCATGTCGATCAGGAAGAACGAGATGCCCTGGTGCTTGGGAACGTCGGACTCGGTGCGGGCGAGGAGGATGCCCCAGTCGGAGGCTCGGCCGCCCGAGCACCACACCTTCTGGCCGTTGACCACCCACTCGTCGCCGTCGAGCTCGGCTCGGGTCTGGAGCGAGGCGAGGTCGGAGCCGGCCCCCGGTTCGGAGAACAGCTGGCACCACACCCGCTCGCCCCGGGCCGTCTCGGGCAGGTGGGCGAGCTTCTGCTCCTCGGCGCCGAACAGCTGCAGGGCGCCGGCGGCGAGCACGAGCCCGACCATGTTCAGGAACGGCGGGACGGCCACGTCGGCGCAGCTCTCCATCCACGCCTGGTGGTGGGCGACGCTGAGGCCACGGCCCCCGTACTCCTCCGGCCAGTGGATGGCGGCGTAGCCGGCTGCGTGGAGGCGCTGCTGCCACTCCATGCCCTGCTCCCGGCGCTCGGGCGGCATGATCGCCCCCCAGTCCGGCGGGGCGGTGGGCTTCTGCTCCGCGAGCCACGCCTCGGCGCCGGCCCGGAACTCCTCGACGTCGATCACGTCGAGGAAGGTAGTGGCAACGCCCGTTCCCAACCACACGAACTGGAGCGCGGATCCTGCGCAACGGACTTCTGCGCAGGATCCGCGTCCAGTTCGCAGAGTCGCGACACAGGAGGAGGCCGGAGAGGTCGCCAGGAACCGCAGCGTCGGAGCGGGGCGCCCATATGCTCGACCGTCCCATGGCCCGCACGATCCGACTCCGCCCCTGGCAGAAGGAGGCCCTCGAGCGGTTCCGCACGAAGGTGGCGGACAGCGTGGGCGCCGACGGCGGCGCCGACTTCCTCGCCGTGGCCACGCCGGGCGCCGGCAAGACGACCTTCGCCCTCACCGCGGCCCTGCACTGGCTGGCCGACCAGCCCGACGCCCGGCTCGTGGTCGTCGCCCCGACCCAGCACCTCAAGCGCCAGTGGGCCCAGAACGCGGGCGAGTTCGACCTCGCCCTCGAGCCGTTCTGGAAGCCGGGCGACGCCCTGCCCGCCGACATGGACGGCATCGTCACCACGTACCAGCAGGTGGCGTCCAACCCGGTGGCCCTCGCCCAGGTCGCCCACCGGGGCTTCGTCATCCTCGACGAGGTCCACCACGCCGGCGACGACCGGGCCTGGGGCGACGGCCTGCGGGTCGCGTTCTCCGGCGCCGAGGCCCGGCTCAGCCTGTCGGGCACGCCGTTCCGGTCCGACACCAACCCGATCCCGTTCGTGTCCTACGAGTGGGAGGAGGCCGTGCCCGACTACGAGTACGGCTACGGCGACGCCCTGGGCGACGGCGGCGTCGTGCGCCCCGTCCACTTCCCCCGCATCAAGGGGCACATGGAGTGGGTCGGCGCCGACGGCCAGTTCCACTCCCACGACTTCGACGACGACCTCGACCGGGCCCGGGCCAACCAGCGGCTGCGCACGGCCCTGTCGGCCGAGGGCCAGTGGATGGCCTCGGTGCTCGAGGACGCCCACCGCCGGCTGCTCGAGGTGCGCCGCACCCAGCCCGACGCCGGGGGGCTGGTCATCTGCATCGACGTCGAGCACGCCCGGGCCATCGCCGACCTGATCGAGCGCCGCTGGCGGGTCCGGCCCACGGTCGCCACCTCCGACGACCCAATGGCCTCCGCCCGCATCGCCCGCTACGCGAAGTCGGACGACCCCTGGATCGTGGCCGTGCGCATGGTGTCCGAGGGCGTCGACATCCCGCGCCTGCGGGTCGGCGTGTTCGCCACCAACACCACCACCGAGCTGTTCTTCCGGCAGGCGCTGGGCCGCCTCGTGCGCTGGACCCGGGGTCTGCGCACCCAGCGGGCGTGGATGTACATCCCCGACGACCCCCGGCTGCGCCGGCTCGCCGAGGGCATCGCCGAGCAGCGCCGCCACTCGCTGTTCAAGCGCCGCCGACCCGAGGACGAGGACGGCTTCGACTCGGCGGACGATGCCGCCGCCCTCGACGACGTGGGCGACGACGAGCAGCTGTCGCTGTTCCAGGCCATGTCGGCGGTGGCGACCGGGGTGGAGGGCGCCGACGACGTCGACGACGCGGCCTCGCCCGAGGAGCTGGTGTGGGAGCCCGACGACGAGGACGCCTCGCTGGAGATCCACCTCCCGGCGCGCCCCCGTCGCCGCCCGCTCGGGGTCGCCGCCGGCGCCCACGCCTCCCTCGCCGAGGCCAAGTCCAAGCTGCGCAAGGACAACGCCGCCCTCGTGGCCCACCTGGTCGCGGTCACCGGCCGCAGCCACCGCGAGATCAACGGCGAGCTCAACCGCCTCGCCGGCGTCCGCAAGGTCACCGAGGCGACGGCCGACCAGCTCCAGCGCCGGCTCGTCGCCGGCGAGCGCTGGGCCAAGACGCTCTAGTCGCTGCCCTCGGGGCCCGGGCGCGGGCCCTACGCTGCCGGATCGTGCTGGGGAGCAGGCGCAGCGTCGCCGTGGTCGTGGGCGTGGTCGTCGCGGTTGCCGCGGGTGCTGCCGTCGGAGGGTGGCTGTCCCGGAGCGACGGCGGGTCCGACCTGCGGGCGGGGTCCGAGCTGGTGGACGCCGACACCGACGCGCTGCTCGAGCCCGAGGCGCCACCGCGCGCATACCGGATCGACTACCGGGTCGAGGGCTTCGCCGGCGGCGACCCGGTGGTGACGCTCGACCGGCTGTGGGTCCGGCGTCCCTTCGAGAGCCGGCTGGAGGTCTTCGCCACCCCGGACGCCACCGGCGAGCCCGACGCGGTGCAGGTGGCCTCCTTCGGCGCCTTCCGAGCCGAAGGTGCGGGGCGCGCCACGGTGGTCGTGGCGGGCCCGCCCGGTCCGCCCGCGTCCGACGTGCGGCTGGAGGCCGGGCTCGCCGATGCGGTCGACGACGGGCGAGCCGAGGTCGTGGAGCACCGTCGGGTCCTCGGCCGGACCTGCCACGTGGTCCGCACGGCCGTGCCGCTCGCCAACGGCGACCTGGCGCCCTCCGAGCGGGCCGGCGACCACACCGACACCTGCGTCGACGCCGCGGGCCTCGTCCTCGAGGAGCTCGTGGTGTCCGACGGGGAGCCGCTGCTGCGCCGGATCGCCGTGGAGGTCGAGCTCGACCCGGAGCTCGACGACGTCGACCTCGATGTGGGGAAGCCGACCCTCACGGTGGACGAGGGCGGGGGCTTCGTCGGCGAGGTGGAGCCCGGCAGCCGCACGCCCGGCCGGTTCTTCGAGCCGACCGCGCCCCCCGGGTTCCGCCGCCGCGGGCGCTACGCCGTGGTCCCCCCGCAGGCGGAGAACTTCACCGACCCGGACCGCCGGGGCCAGCGCCTCACCTACGTCAGCGACGTGTTCGTCGACGGCTCCGACGTGGTCGTGCTCGACCAGGGGGGCACGTTCGGTGACGTCGAGCCGTTCCCCGACCTGCGGGGCGTGCCGGTGGAACTGCCGCTCGGCCCGGCCACGCTCACCTACGGCCAGCTCGGCCCGGCGGTGGTCGTCGACCTCGGCGAGGGCGACTTCGTCCGGGCCCGGGGCACCACCGCACCGCGCGCCCTGCTGGACCTGCTGCGCTCGCTGGAGGAGGTCGAGGGCGGCGAGCTCCGCCTCCTCGCCGGCGGGTGACCGACGACGGTCAGCGCGGCGGCGGGTAGTCGGGCGGCGCCTCGCCCTCCGGGTAGCTGTCGTAGGAGCCGGTGACGGTGCCGGCCGGGTCGAAGGCGGCCACCGGGCCGTTCGGCTGGCTGCCGGGCAGGAAGCGCTTGCCGCCCTCGATGTACCGGTAGAGGCCGAGGCCCTGCTGGCCGGTCTCGTCCTCGCCCTGGGCCTGCGGGTCCCACCAGATGAGGGTGATGTCGTCGAGCGCGGCGTAGTCGGCCCGCCCCCACACGTCGGTGCCGAACGACGACGCCGCCGCGGTCCGCAACCCGGTGGCCCGGGGGGCGTCCCGGAACAGCCCGTCGCGGAACGTGCCCGGGTCGAGGCGCTCGCCGGCGAGGTGGACGCCGTCGAAGAAGATCTGGGTGGGGGCGTCGATGATGGCGTAGCCGGCTTCGGCGACCGGCGGGCGTCCGAAGTGCCACTCGTACTTCCGGTAGTCGTCGCCCAGCTCGTCCGGCAGGCCCACGGTGAGGAACGACACGCCGAAGGCGTTGGCCCACTGCGTCTGGTCGTAGGTGCGGGCGAAGAAGGCGGTGTCGGTGAGCGCCGAACCGGTGATGATCCACTCCGGCCGGTAGTTCTGGCGCGTCGCCTCCTGCGTGAAGAAGATCGGCGCGAACGGGTCGCACGAGCAGACCACGCTCGTGACGTCGTTGGCGATCATCTTCTGGATCAGCGGCCGCGCCGCCTCCTGGCTCTCGGCGACGTCGGGGTAGCCCTTGTACCCCACGACCGTGGCGAGCGAGATGCCGTACTCCTGCTGCAGGTGCTGGACGAAGAAGTCGATCCCCGGCCGGTACGACTGCTGGTCGTCGTCGTAGTACGCGAGGCCGAACACCCGGTCCTCGAGCGCCAGGGTGGGGTCGCCGGCGAACTCGGCCTTCCCGCCGGCGAGCCGCTTGCCGATGAACTCGGCGCGGTGGACGTAGCCCTGGAAGGAGTCCATGAGCGTGGTCCACACGAACGGTGCCCGCTGCTCGTAGAAGCTCCCGGGCAGCGACACGGTGCACATGCACATCACGCCCCGGGCGACGAGCTCGTCGACGAAGGCGTTGTTCGGGGCGTTCAGGACGGCGAAGTTGCCGTCGTTGGCGATGCGGACGGCGTCGGCCCGGCCGGCGGCGTCGTCGGTGGCGGCGCCGCTGCTCTTGTAGAAGGTCACCTCGATCTCGCGGCCGTAGGTCTCGTAGTGGGTGGAGTAGTACTCGACCCAGTCGAGGTACTGCTGGCGCTCCTGCTCCTCGGTGTCGTTGGCGCCCGCCGCGGTGAGCACCGCCTCGGAGGCGGCGTCGCCCTCGACGAGCATGACGGCGAGCTTGATGCGGTCGGCGGTGACGCCCTGGTAGGTGGCGCCGCCGTTGTCGCCGTCGAAGGCGGGCACGCAGGGCGGGGCGTAGTGCGACGGCACGGCGATGCGGCCGGTGTTCGGATCGCAGTTCGCCACCAGCTCGCCCGAGGCGGCCTGCTGGCCACCGCCGGCGCCGCCGCTCCCACCGCCGGCCACCGCCTGGTCACCACCACCGCCGCCGCCACCTGCCGCGGTGCCCGCCCGGCCGCCGGTCGTCGCCCCGCTGCGACCGCCTCCCGTGACGGACGTGCCGGCATCGCCGCCGCTGCCGAAGTCGGTGCGGACGCCGCCGTCGTCGCCGCCCCCGTCTTCGAACTCGCCGAACTGCCCGGCGGCGTCGACGCTGGTCCGGTCGTCGTCGCCGGGGAGGAACGCCATGACGGCGGCGATGGCCGCCACCAGGCAGAGGTAGGGCCCGAACCGGGTGAGGAAGGCACCGATGTCCTTGATCGTCTTCTCGTTCACGGGTGGACCTCCGGGTCGGGTGCGGCCGGGGTCGGCCGGGCGGGGGGCGCGTCGGAGCGGTTGATGACCTCTTCGGTGGTGCCGAGGTAGGAGGCGACGACGCGCGGGTCCTCGATGACCTCGCGCGGCCGGCCCTCCACCACCTTCTGGCCGAGGTCGAGGGCGAGCATCCGGTCGGAGATGCTCGAGATCAGCGGCATGTCGTGCTCGATCACGATGAGGCTGGCGCCCGTGGCCTCCCGGATCCGGAGCAGCAGCGGGCCGAGCGCCTCGGTCTCCCGCTGGGCGATGCCGGAGGACGGCTCGTCGAACAGCAGGACGTCGGGCCGGTGGGCGAGCACGCAGGCGAGGTCGACGATCCGGCGGCTGCCGGTGGACAGCTCGGACACGAACTTGTCGGCGAAGGCCTGGAGGTTCATCAGCGCGATGAGCTCGTCGACACGGTCGCGCACCCGCCGTTCGGCGTCGGCCACCGCCGGCAGGTTGAGGGCGGCGGCGATGGGGTCGCGCATCTCGAGGTGGCGCTCGAGGGCCACCGCGATGTTCTCGGCCACCGTGAGCGACGGGAACAGCCGGGCGTCCTGGAACGATCGCCCCATGCCGAGCCGCGCCCGGGCGTCGGCCGACGTGTGGGTGATGTCGAGTCCGTCGAGCTCGATGCGGCCCATCAGCGGCTCGAGGTAGCCCGAGACCAGGTCGAACAGCGTGGTCTTGCCGGCGCCGTTGGGGCCGATGATCCCGAGGATCTCGTTGCGCGCGAGCTCGAAGGAGACGTCGTGGACGGCCCGGACGCCGCCGAAGCTGACGCCGATCCCACGCACGGACAGGATCGGCCCGTCGGCCTGCTCGGTCGGCTGGGTCCGGCGGGCGGTGGCGAGCGCGCCGAGGTCACCGAGGTCGGCGAACGGGTTGGCGGCCTCGCCCTCGTCGTCCGCGCCGGACCCGGCGCCACCGCCCGCCGCGCCCGCGCCCTCGAGGAACACCGAGCGCAGCACGTCGGGCCGCTCGAGCAGCTCCGCGGTGGGGCCGTGGAACCGGATCTCCCCCTTCTCCATGAAGTACGCCGTCTCGGCGAGCGTGAGGGCGACGTTCACCGACTGCTCGACCACGATCACGGTGGTGCCCTGGTCGCGGATGGCGCGGACGATGCCGAGCAGTTGCTCGACGATCACCGGGGCGAGCCCCAGCGACAGCTCGTCGATCATCAGCAGCCGGGGCTTGGCGATGAACGCCTGGCCGAGGGTGAGCATCTGCTGCTCGCCGCCGGACATGTTCCCGGCCTTGTCGTCCCAGCGCTCGCGCAGGATGGGGAAGAACTCGAGGACCCGCTCGGTGGCCTCCTCCAGGTACCGGCCGTCCTTCTGGTAGAGCCAGCCGGCGATCTTCAGGTTCTCGGCCACGGTCAGGCCGGGGAACACGCCCTTGCCGCCCGGGACCTGGATGACGCCCCGGGCCGCGATCTCCTGGGGCGTGGCGTGGGTCATGTCGCGACCGTCGAACACGGTGGCGCCGCCCGTGGGCTCGACGAGGCCGGAGATCGCCTTGAGGAGGGTGGACTTGCCGGCCCCGTTCGTGCCGAGCAGGGCGACGATCTCGCCCTCGTCGACCTCGAAGTCGACGCCGAAGAGCACCTGGACGTTGCCGTAGGCGACGTCGAGGTCCCTGACCAGGAGCAGCTTCGTCTCGCCCCGCTCCCGGGCGAGCCGCACGGCCGACTGCGCCGCCGTGGCCGCCCGCACCTTGGCGACGTCCTCGTTCACGAAGGCACCGGCCGAGGAGATGATGGCCGACCCGAGCAGGAACACCGGCACCATCACGACCATTGCCTGCCGCGCGCCGACGTCGTCGGCGACCTGCCCGACGATCGGCAGCAGGAGCAGGCCGGGGATGACGTACAGCGAGCCGATGCCGAAGCCGAGGCCCCGGGCCCTCGGCGGGATGACGAGGGACAAGATGGCGTAGATGCCCGGCAGGAGCAGGGCGAGCGGGGCCACCACCACGACGTGGGCGACGATGGCGACGCCGACGTTCGGGCTCAGCGCGTACAGCACCAGCGCTCCTGCGACGGCGACGCCGACGAAGGCGAGCAGCCGCATGAGCAGCGCCGGGTTGGTGCCCGCGTACCGGGTGGCGAGCGGCACGCCCACGAGGAGGGCGGCGATCTGGAACGGGTTCAGGGCCGCCTCGATGATGCCCCGCTGGAGCTCGTCGAGCTGGAAGACCTCCTCGTAGAAGATCGCCGACAGGCTGCTGAAGCCGACGAGCGAGACCGCCAGCGCGGGCAGGGAGTACCAGATCCGTCGCAGCGTGCGGACCTGCATGCACAGCCGCCACGCCTCGCCGAGCGACGGCTCGTCCTCCTCGGTGGCCGACGCCTCCTCGTCGGCGCCGCCGGCCCGGCGCTCGTGGTAGCCCCGGATCGGGTCCTCGAGGCGGCGCAGGCCGATGAGGACGAGGATCGCGGTGGGGATCCAGAAGATGAAGAACGGCGCCCGCCAGGAGAAGGCGACGGCGAGCCCGCCGCCGATGAGCGGACCGAGCGTCTGGCCGACGTAGTTGGCCGCCCGGTGGAAGCCGTAGACCCGGATGCGGGTGTCGGGCTCGTAGTAGTCGGCGAGCAGCGAGTTGTGCGTCGGGTCGTTCACCGCCCGACCGACGCCGCTGCCGATGCGGCTGAGCACCAGGAAGGCGACCGTGGGGACGACGCCGGTGAAGAACGAGAACACCGCCCACCCCGTGGCGCCCCCGAGGGCGAGGCGGCTCCGGGACGTGCGGTCGGCCAGGGCGCCGAACGCGGGCTGGGCGAGCAGGGCGAGGATCACCGTGATGGTGATGACGCTGAGGATCCCGCGGTTGCTCATGCCGAACGCATCGCGGATCTCCGGCACCAGGATGCCGAACGCCGTGCGGTCGAGCTCGTCGACCATGTTCAGGCCGAACAGCAGCAGCAGTGGGAACGTGGCGGCGCCGCCGGTGAGGGCGAGCAACCGCCGCTCGACGGGGCCGGCCGGGCCGGCGGGTGGGCGGGCGGTGTCCGTCATGCATCCTCCCCGGCTCGCAGCGGTCGGCTGCGCCGGCGGCGCGAGGCCGGGGCGACACCGACCGGTTCGGGTTCGGTGGTGGGCGGGGGCGTGGCGGGCTCGTCCCGCGGGGCGTCGGGGGCCGCAGGCATCCACGCCGTCCCGGTGGCGGTGGCGGGCTCGACGAGGACGACCGGTGCGACCTCGCTCGGATCGGGCTCGCCCTCGGCGGCGGGGACGTGCTCGGGCGCCACCCGGCTGTCGGCCACCAGGCTCGGGACGTGCACGCCGCGGCGCTCGGCGACCGATCGCAGCCAGCGGTCGCGCACGGCGTACAGGGCCTGGCTGAGCCCGCCGGGCAGCACCGCCAGGACGAGGATGAGACCCACCCCGCTGGCGAGGAACTGCAGCGACGCGGCGATGTAGTCCGGGAACGCGTCCTCGAAGTACTGGATCGACTCGAGCAGGACGACGCCCGTGATCGCTCCGGGGATCGAGCCCAGGCCGCCGAACACGGCCATGATGAACACGGTGAGGCTCTCGCCCACGGAGTACGGCTGGATGCCGAACACCTGCTGGTGGTGGACGAAGATCGCGCCCGCGTAGGCGGCGATGAAGCCGGACAGCGCGAAGCCGAGGAGCTTCGCCCGGGTGGCGCTCACGCCGTAGGACTGGGCGGCCCGCTCGTTCTCGCGCACGGCGATGAGCACCCGCCCGGTGCGGCTGCGCCGGAGCCCCTTCACCAGCTGCACGGCGATGACCAGGCCGGCCAGCGCGAAGTAGAAGTAGCGGGTCTCGGTGTCGAGGGCGATGCGGCCGAACAGCAGCGGACGGTCGAAGCGCTGCACCGGGAGCCAGTCGAAGAAGCTGCGGTTCAGCGCGTAGGAGGAGGCGGCGAGGGCGAACGACAGCGTCGAGACCGACAGCAGCAGACCGCGGATGCGCAGGGCGGGCAGACCGATCGCCATGGCGGTGACGGCGCCGACCACCCCGGCGCCGAGGACGGCGAGCGAGATGTCCCAGGTCCAGGTGGTGGTGAGCCAGCCACCCACGGCCGCGCCGACGCCGAGGAACCCGATCTGGCCGAGGCTGACCTGGCCGGCCCAGCCGGTCAGGACCACGAGCGACACCGCGACCGTGGCCATCACCACGATGACGGTGGCCAGGCTGATGTCGGCCTCGTCCATGACGAGCGGGAGCGCGAGGGTGGCGGCGATGACCGTGCCGAGCACGGCGCGCACGCCCCAGCGGACCTCGGGCAGCGTCCGCAGCTCGCGGGGGACGGGGCGGAAGTCGGTGGCGGCCTGCCAGTTCGAGGTCTCGTCGCCCCGGGCTGCCTTGCGCTTCCGCTGGAGCAGCAGGGCGCCCGTGATGATCACGAACATGATCGGGTCGACCAGGACGGCCTCGCCGGTGTCGAAGATGATGGCGCTCTCGAGGATGCCGAGCCCGATGCTGGCGGCGAGGATCATCGGCATCTTCTCCATGCGGCCGATGACCGTGGCCGCGAGCGCCCGCACGAGGATGGACGGGCCGAGCAGCTGGCCGAACGGCAGCCCGACGATGCCCGCCCGCAGGAACACCGCCACGAACGACAGCACGGTGGCGATGACCCAGACGATGGTCTGGATGCGCTTCACGGGAACGCCGAGGAGGGCCGCCCGCTCCGCGCTCTCGGCGCTGGCCCGCACGGCGACGCCGATGCGGGTGTAGCGGTAGAACGCGCCCAGGACCAGGATGCAGAGCGGCACGGCGACCATGGCCACGACGTCGTTGCCGGAGAACCTCGTCTGGCCGACGGCGAAGCTGAAGTCGAACGGTGACGGGAAGCTCTGCGGCGGCGTGTTGATGTCGAAGGCCCGGGGGAGCAGGAACCCGACGCCGGCGAGCAGGCTCGAGATCCCGATGGTGACGACCGTGAGGATCAAGCGGGGTGCCGTGAAGAACCGCCGGATGATGAGGAACTCGACGACCGCACCGAGCACGAGCGCGGCGCCGAGGCCGGCGGGCACGGCGAGCACGTAGGGGATCCCGGGCCCGACGATGAGCAGGACCGCAAGCGAGGCCGGCACCGCGCCGAGCTCACCGGCCGAGAAGTTGATGATCCGGTTCGACCGGTAGATCAGCGCGATGCCGAAGGAGATGAGGGCGGTGAGGCCGCCCAGCACCACGCCCTGGAGCAGGACGCCGGCCGGCGCCGGCCACAGGTACTGCTGGGCGAAGTAGAAGGCGACCACGGCAGCGAGGCCCTTGGTGACCGACCGCACCCTGGGGTCGTCGAGCACTGCGACGATCGGTGTGCCGTTCGACGATGGTGCCGGCTGGACGTCCGCCATCGATCCCCCTCGTGGTGGGCGACCTCCCCTGGTCGCCCGCGTTCCCTGCTGCGGGCCTTCGATGCCGTCCGGTGGCGTTCCTGCTCGGCGTGCGCATTTTCTTGACCGCCAGGTCAACATTCGTCGCGAGCGGGCAGGAGCGTCGGCTGCCGGCAGCGAAGCAGGCCGCATGGGGGCCATCGCGGACAAGAAGCTGGGCGACTTCCTCCCGACGATCGACGCCTACCGGCCGGTGGCGCTGGCCGTCGCCGCCATCCTGGGTCTGGTGATCGTGCTCCCGGGGGCCACGGACGGAGACGGCGGCTCGCCGGTCAGCGACTTCGCGTCGGCGCCGGCTGCCGCGGAGGACGAGGTCTCGTCCGACGCGCCCGCCACCACCGGGGACGCGTCCCGAGGCGGTTCGGACGATGCGGCGGCGCCGACGACCGGTCCGGTCGGGTCGCCGGTGGCGCTGCCCGCCACCGCGCGCCGCGCCGGCGTGTCGCTCCCGTCAGCGCCGTCCTCGTCGCTGTCGCCTTCGCCCGATCGAGGCGGCGCCGCCGATGCGCCGAGCGCACCCGCAGGTGGCGCGATCTCCGGGGGCTCGGGCTCGGCTGACTCCGACCCCCTCCAGATCGTCGCGTCGGGCTGGGCGTCGTCCACCGGCGGCAGCCCCGTGCCCACCGCCGAGGCCGAGAACGTCCCGGAGGGCACCCTCCCGGTGGGCACCCGGCTGGGCCAGGCGGACAAGGTGTCGTTCGTGCGCCTCTCCGGCGAGGGGTCGGCGCTCGTCCTCGCCGAGGACGCCGCTGGCCGGCGGGGCCGCTCCTTCGAAGCACCGCCCGTCCAGCTGTGCGCCATCAGCGACGGCACGTGGGAGGCCGGCGAGGCCCAGCCCATGTCCGAGGCCCCCCAGCACGACCCCGACAGCTGCGTGCCCGCCCAGCAGCGGCCTGACGGCACCTGGGCGTTCAGCCTGGCCACGTTCCCCGACCCGGCCGACGAGCGGGGCTTCGCCATCGTCCCGGCGGCCGACGCACCCATCGACTTCCAGATCACCTTCGCCGCCCAGGCCGTCACCTGAACGGCCCGCAGGCGTCGGGCAGCCCTTCGCCGGCACGCGTCACGGCGTCGTCGTACCGTCCCCGGATGACCGATGACACGATCGCACCCGACCGCCCGCGCTGCTCGGTGTTCATCGCCACCAGCGTCGACGGCTTCATCGCCCGGCCCGACGACGGGCTCGACTGGCTGACCGGCAAGCCCGACGACGAGCTCACCGGCGAGCACGACCCCGAGCAGGACTTCGGCTACGCCGAGTTCTTCGCCGGCGTCGACGCCCTCCTCATGGGGCGGGGCACCTTCGACGTGGTGTCCGGGTTCGCGGGCGAGTGGTTCTACGGCGACAAGCCGGTCTACGTGTGGACCAGCCACCCCGACGACGTCGTCGTCAGGGAGGACGCCGTCGTGCGGCCGGTCACCGGCTCCCTCGACGAGGTCGTCGCCCGCCTCGTCGCCGACGGGATCGGGCACGTGTACGTCGACGGCGGCAAGGTCATCCGCCAGTTCCTCGCCGCCGGCCTCATCGACCGCATGACGATCTCGACGCCGCCGGTGCTCATCGGCGAGGGCATCCCGCTCTTCGGTGGCACCGGGCCCGACATCCCGCTCGAGCTCGAGTCGTGCGAGACCTTCCCGGGCGGGATGGTGCAGCGGACCTACGCGGTCCGCCGCACCTCCACCTGAGGCTCAGCGGGCGTCAGCCCAGCTGCTTGATGGCGATGCCCATCTCCTCGTTCATCGAGGTGGGCACCTGGTAGCCGTCCTCGTTCCGGATCTCGGCGAGGCGCTCGGCCATCGTCTCGACCGTCAGGTCGTGCTCGACGATGCCCGGGGTGACGCCCACGAAGATCCGGGCGACGCGGCCGCCGCCGCAGCTGTAGATCTCGCCGCTGACCTCGCAGGACTCGTGGGCGAGGAACACCGCCACCGGGGTGATGTACTCGGGGCCGAGCTTGTCGAGCAGCGGGCCGAGGATGTTCTCGGTCATGCGGGTGGCGGCCACGGGGGCGATGGCGTTGGCCTTGATGTTGTACTTGGCGCCCTCCTGGGCGAGGACGTTGGTGAAGCCCACCAGGCCCATCTTGGCGGCGCCGTAGTTCGTCTGGCCGAAGTTGCCGAAGATGCCGGCGCCCGAGGAGGTGTTGACGATGCGGCCGTAGCCCTGCTCCTTCATCTGCACGAAGGCGGGCTGGGTCACGTAGAAGGCGCCCTTGAGGTGCACGTCGAGCACCGGCTCGAGCTGCTCGGGCGTCATCTTGGCGAAGCTGGTGTCGCGCAGGATGCCGGCGTTGTTGATGACGATGTCAACCTTGCCCCACGTGTCGAGGGCGGTCTGGATGATGGCCTTGCCACCCTCGGGCGTGGCGACCGAGTCGTAGCTCGGGACGGCCTCGCCGCCGGCGGCCTTGATCTCGTCGACCACCTGCTGGGCGGCGGCGTTGTCGCCACCCACCCCGTCGACGGAGCCACCGAGGTCGTTGACCACCACGTGGGCGCCGCGGCGGGCGAGTTCGAGAGCATGCGAGCGGCCGAGGCCACCACCGGCACCGGTGATGACGGCGACCTTTCCGTCGAAGCTGAGCGTCATGGCGGCGAGGCTACGCACGTTGCCACCCACCGGAGAATTTCGTGGCCCCGTGACGGCAGGTGTCACACAGGCACGAGATTCCGGGTGTCAGGCGGGCAGGTCGACGCCGAGCTCGCCGGCGGCGTGGGTGGTCCAGCGCTTGTAGTCGACCTTGCCGTTGGCCGCCCGGGACAGGGACGGGACGAAGACCACCCGCTTCGGGGCCTTGTAGGCGGCGTGGTGGGCCTTCACCGTGGCGATGAGGTCGGCCTCCGAGGCGTCGGCGCCGGGCTCCAGTTCGAC
>DASTYO010000047.1:0-4073 GCA_035764875.1 Acidimicrobiales bacterium
GATCGTGATGGTGCGCCCCTCGGCCACCCACGTGGACTGCGTCGTGCCGTTGGTGAGGGTGAGCGGCGCGCCACTGCCCTGCTTCACGGTGATGGTCGCACCGGAGGTCACCTGCACGTCACGGGAGAAGTGCAGCATCCACTGGTCGCCGGCGTTGAGCAGCGACAGGCCGGCGTTGCGGGACACCGTCGTGCCGTCGGTGAGGCCGAACAGCGTCACGCCGGGGACGATCTCGTTGGAGATGAAGGTCACGGCGTCGCCGGCGGCGTCCGTGGTGTCGGGGGTCTTCGACGTGCCACCCGCAGGCAGCACGATGTACCGGACGCCGGCGCTGCTGGTGGGCTCCACGAACTGGCGGCTCGTGGACGTGCCGGCCGGCGAGACCACCACGTCGCCGTCACCCAAGGTGCCGTTCCCGTTGTCGCGGTAGACGGTGTAGACGGCGTCGGGCTGGGCCGACGGCGCCCACGAGACCTGCACGAGGTTCGGGTTGGAGCTGCTGGGCGTGGACGCGGTGACCGCCGAGATGTCGGGCACGGTGTCGGTCACCACGTCGAACAGCGACTGCGCCTCCCGGAAGTAGGTGACGTCGACGACGTCGCCCACGGTGATCATCCCCTCGAACTGGGCCGGGGTGATCGTCTGGCTGGCCGCCGCACCGATGTCGCTGCGGTACCGGTCGGTGGCGTCGAACAGGAAGGTGTCACCGCCGGCCACGAAGTAGTTGTCGGTGGTGCTGACCGTCGTGACGACCACGTCGTCGTAGGTGCCGTTGGCCGCCTCGCCGGGCAGCCAGGTCGTCTTGCCGCCGATGCCGAACGGCTCGTCGGCGACCTGGCCGGCCAGGGTCAGCTTGCCGTCCGCATCCTGATCCTGGAAGACGACGGGCACGACCGAGTCGGCCTCGGTGGCGTCGATGGAGAACGTGGCGCTGCCGTTCGCGGCCGCGGTCAGCTCCTCCTGGAGGGTCTCCACGCCGCCGGCCGCACCGGTGGGCGTGCCGTTGACCGACTCGATGGACGTGGCCGCCTCGTCGGACAGCGAGTACGAGCTGAACGTGACGCCGCCGCTCGGGTCGACGGTCTCGGCGTCGAGGAGGGCGACGACGTAGGCGCCGCCCGGCTCGAGGCCGGTGACGGTGAAGGTGCGCGCCCCCTCGCTGGTGAGGGGCGACGAGCTCAGCGGCTTGGTGCCCGCATCGGCGGGCGTGACCTGGAAGAGCCGGCTGGTGTCCAGCTGGGCGGCGTCGGCGGCCGCGCCGAGCGTGGCGGCGTCGATGGCTGCAGTGCCGCCGATGGCGACGATCTCGTCGATGGCGTTGCCGTTCGCCTGCAGGTACGACCGGATGGCCGGCGGCAGCGACGTGCTGGCGGTGAGCAGCAGGGGCGACGTGTTGGCGCCGGCGGCCGGGCCGCCGGTGAGGGCGTCGGGGAACTTCGAGCCGGTCGACAGGTAGGCGGTGGCGCCGCCGAACCCGAGCGCCCCAGCCGCGAAGTCGTTGACCTCCACGTTCGTGGCCCACCGGTCGGCACCGGCGAGCCGCTCGACGGTGACGCCGAGGTCCTCCACCTCGTCCTCCACGGCGGCGCTCACGGCGGCGGTGCCGCCGACGATCAGCACGTGCTCGATCGCGAGGTCCTCGATGGCGGTGGCGGTGGCGGCGGCCAGGCTGCCGGCCGGGGTGAGCAGCACGGGCAGGCGGCCGGCGAAGGCGACGGGGCCGCCGGACACGGCGTCGGGGAATGTGATGCCGTTGGCGAGCACCGCAGTGCGGCCGTCGTCGCCGGTGGTGCCGATGCCGTCGTCGGTGGTGGCGGGGACGCCGTCGTCGGTGTCGGCGATGGCCTGCCCGGCCGCCGCGGCGGTCTCGTAGCGGTTGGTGCCCTCGATCCGCTCGACGGTGAAGTCGGTGGCGAGCTCGTCGGCCACGGCCTTGCTCACCGCGGCGGTACCGCCCATGACGTACACGGTGGTCGGGTCGAGGTCGGCCAGGGCGGCGGAGGTGGCAACGGGGAGCCGGTCGCGCAGGGTGAGCAGCACCGGTGCGTCGACCGCCCCGGCCAGGCCGTTGGCGGCGAGGGCGTCGGCGAAGTCCTGTCCGGTGGCGAGCACGACCGACTCGGCCCCGTCGGGGAAGGTGTCGGCGGCGACGGCCGCCGCCGTCTCGTAACGGTCGTCGCCGTCGAGCCGGCGGGTGGTCGTGTCCTGCACTGCGCCAGCCGGCGTGGCCAGCAGCGGCAAGGCCAGGCCACCGGCGACGGCGGCGAAGGTCACGGCGCCGGCGAGGCGCCGGACCGCGCGTGTGGGGGGTGTCATGTGTCGCTGTGCTCCCTGCTCTGGCGACGGGCTGGCAGGCGAGCACGGCTGAAGACGCCCGCCTGGATGTTCGATGGTCTGTTCGCCGCGGAGGGCGCGGAACCCTGCCGCGGGCGACGGTCGACAGGGCCCAGGTGCGACCGGGGCCGTTCCTATCGCTGGTCGGTGTCGCATCGGTGTTCCTGGGGGTGGAGCTCCTCGGGTGGTGCCGCGGGGAGGGGTTCGGGGCGGGTGCGGGGTGGTCCGGCGCGTGGGTCGACCAGTTCGCGTCCGTCGGGGAGGAAGAAGCGGGGCCTGCCGTCGATCATGTGCACGTTGAGGTCGCCGGCGTGGACGCGGTGGTGGTGGAAGCTGCATCCGAGGTGGAGGTTGCCCAGGTCGGTGCGCCCGTCGGGTGTCCAGGGGATGACGTGGTGGGCTTCGCACCACCCGGCCGGGACGTCGCAGCCGGGCACCGCGCAGGTGGGGCCGTCGCGGGCGACCAGCGCCCGGCGCTGGGCGGGGGTGGCGGTGCGCACCGAGCGGCCGTGGTCGAGGGGCAGGCTGTCGGCGTCGAGGACCATGCGGGCGATCGAGCAGTCACAGGTCCACCGCTCCAGCAGCGTCCCGGGCAGAGCGGAGCGCCACTGCATCTCGGTCTGCGCCGTCCACTCCTCCGGCGTCGCCGAGCCTGTCAGCGTCGGCAGGTTGGTGTGGACGGTGAGCAGGGGTTGGCGGCGGGCGGGGTTCTTCGGGGACACGGCGGCCCGGTCCAGGATCCGCTCCAACGCGCGGGCCCGGCGGCGGGCCATGGTCTCCCCGGCTCGGGGGTCGGTGGGGTCGACGTCGCGGGCGGCTCGGTCTTCGCGCAGCAGCTGGTCGGTGGTCTCGTCGAGGAGGGCTTTGGTGCGGATGGCGAGCTCGCCGCCCAGGTCGAAGTCGCCCTTGAGGCGGCCGTCCAGCGTTTGGGACAGGTGGAACACGTCGTCGGGCCCGTCGCCGGGTTCGGGGCCGTCGGGATCGTGCCGGCGCAGCCACTGCTCCACGAAGCTCGCCAGCGCATCAGCCGACATCGTCTCTGCGATGCCGACGAGGGTCTCTTCCTGCTCGGCGAACACCACGGCGGTGCGCTGGTTCAGGCACCGGCCCAGCACCTGGGCGTGCGAGCTGGTGATCCGCCCCTCCCCGACGGCCGCGTCGGTGGCCGGCATGGAGCGCAGCTTCTTGGCCAGCGCGCACCGCGACCCGGTGATCGCCCGCCGCTGCCCGGTGCGCTGGGTGAGCCAGGTGGCCATCGACCGGGCCCCGTCACGCACATGGGCACCACGCACCTCGAGGTCGGACACCAGCAGCCCGATGAGGTGGCCGACCCGCTCGTGCTCGCGCTCGAGCGCGACCAGCTCATCGGCCACCACCGACCAATCCAGGTCGCGGTGCTCGACGGCGCGCACCTCGACCTGCAACCGGTCGACGACCTCACGCAACGCTTCGATGGCACACCCGAACACGCGACACCTCCGCCCAACCAGCGGGGAACAGCCATGTCGGGAGCCCTCACCAGCGCCGTGCTCCGAAGCGCCCCACCACCATAGACACGAACACACGTTCGAGTCAAGGCGGGGCGCGAACTCCCGCAGCCGCCGGTCGACCTAGCGTCGAACAGGTGACCCACCCCCTGGACCTGGACGCCGTCGGGCAGGCCGAGCTGGTGCGGCGTGGCGAGGTGTCGCCGCTCGAGCTGGTCGACGCCGCCATCGCCCGCATCGAGGCCCGCAACC
>DASTYO010000048.1:0-16877 GCA_035764875.1 Acidimicrobiales bacterium
CCGAGGTGGTGCACGAGCCCGCTGCGCCACAGCTTCGCCTCCCACGTGCCCATCGCCAGGTGGCGCACCTCGTAGAGGGCGATCGAGTGCCACGGCTCCCACGGCCGCGGCACGACGCCGAGGGCGGTGAGCTCCGGCGGCAGGTCGGGGCCGGCGTCGAGGTACCGGTTGACGCCACGGGCGTACGCCTCGAGCACCGCGCGCGTCTCCGGGGCCAGCGCGTCGAAGCTGCGCCGAGCGTGCTCGGCGATGCGCATGGCCCGGTGGAACGCGTCGAGCGCCACCCCGCTGCGGCCGACCGCCTCGGCGAGCCGGCCGAGCGCCCGCCGACGGTCGAGCTCCAGCTGCCAGATGCGGTCCTCGGCCGCCGCGAACCCCTGGCCCTCGAACGCGGCGAGCAGGGTCGGCGCCCGCACGTGGGCGATGCCGTCGACGTCGCGGATGATCTGGATCCCCTCGGCCACGCAACGATCCTGCCCCAGCGGGCTGCGCAGGATCCGCGTCCAGTTCCGGAGGGGGTGCGCAGGATCCGCGTCCAGTTCCCGGAGGGGGTGCGCAGGATCCGCGTCCAGTTCCGGAGCGCTGGTGGTCAGATCGGCGTGGCGATCTCCGCGGCCACGCCGCTCGAGTCCTCGAGCTCGCCCGCGGTGTCCTCCAGCTCGCGGCCATGGGTGTCGGGGAACGACACGGCGAAGATCACGATGGCGACCACCGGGCCGAGCATCAGCGCCGTCGCCGCGCCCGGCAGCCCGCCCGTCACCGCGATGAGCACCCCCCCGAGCGCCAGCGAGCCGGCCTGGCCGGCCACGGCGGCGACCTTGGCCCACGAGCCGGCCTGGCTGCGCAGCGCGGTGGGGAACAGCTCGGTGGAGTAGGTGCCGAGCACGGGACCGGCGCCCATCTGGCCGACGAGCGTGAGCGACATGAAGGCGAGCAGCACGGGCACGCCGCCGGGCAGCCAGAAGAAGCCGAGGGCGCCGACCACGCCGAAGGCGGCGAAGCCGCAGCCCACCACCCGCCGGCCGAGCCGGTCGGACAGCCCGCCGGCCCACACCATGATGGGGATGGCGGGCAGGCCGGCGGCCACGAGCATCAGGCTGGCTGCGGTGGAGCTCAGCCCCTTGTCCTCCTGCAGGAAGTCCTGGGTGAACACCGAGGCGTGCGTCCCCAGCTCGAGCAGGAACGCCGTGGCGCACAGCAGCAGGAGCCACCGGCGGTGGGCGGGGGCGAAGATGGCCCGCCAGTCGCCCCCGAGGTGTCCGCGCTCGCGGGCCGCCTCGAAGCGGCGCGACTCGGGGATCTTGCGGCGCAGCCAGCCGATGAGGACCAGGGGCGGGAGCCCGACGAGGTACATGACCCGCCACGAGATGCCGGCCGGCTCGAACGCCGTGCCGAACACGATCGCCGACAGGCCGACGCCCAGCGCGAGGTTCATGGACAGCCAGCCGAAGCCGAACCCCCGGGCCCGGGCCGGGAGCTCCTCGGCGGCGAGGGTGAACACCAGCGCGTGCTCGGCGTTGAGGAACAGGCGGGCGACGAACTGGAAGGCGACGAACCAGCCGATGGTGGGTGCGAGGGCGGTGAGCCCGGTGGCCACCGTGTAGCCGACGATCGACACCAGCAGCAGCTTGCGGCGCCCGACCCGGTCGGCCTGACGGGTGAGCACCAGCGCCGGCAGCGCGCCGACGAAGAGGATCGACACCCACAGCGACATCTGCCCCTGGTCGAGCCCGTAGCTGTCCCGGATCTGCGGGAGGGCGACGGTGAGGATGCCGCGGTCGAAGCCGTCGAAGAAGCTGGTGGCGCCGAGCAGGGCGAGGAGCAACCGGTGGTCGCGGCCGAGCGCCCGCCAGCCGGTCGCCTCGTCGGCGCCACGCAGCTCCGCGTCGGGCGCCGGTCGATCCACGGCGGCAGGGTTCGACGCGGTCCGCGCCGGCTCCTGCCGGCGAGCCGGTGGTGCGCAGCCGCGTCCAGTTCCGGTCCGGCGCCGAGGTGGCGTGGGGCTGCGGCGCTGCCACACTGGGCGGCATGCCGATGCGGCAGGACTGCAAGCACTTCGAGTCGCGCACCTACCCGAACGGCGACACCGTCCGGAAGTGCGACCTCGACCTGGCCCCCCAGGCGCCGTGGCGCTGCCCGGACGACTGCCCGAAGTACACCCGCCGCATGGCCGACGTGAACTGGCAGCACGGCACGCTCGTCACGCCGGAGACGCCCACCGAACCGCCGGGCCTCGACGAGGACGACGGCTCGATCGCCGCCCTCCTCGACGCCGCGGAGGACATCGTCAACGCCGCCGGTCCCGAGATGATGGCCGAGGTCCAGCGTGAGCGGCAGGCGGCCTCGCAGCCCCGGTGGAAGCGCCTGTTGCGGCGGTCGCGCCGCAGGGATCGCTGACGTCGGCAGCCTGGGGGCGATGGGGGCGATCCCGGCCCAGGTCGGTAGGCTCCGATGCGGTGGAGGTCGGGTCCGGCCTCCGTTTCGCGACCCGCCCCCTCCCCGCGCAAGGGACGCCGCACCAACGATGAGCACCGCATTCTCCATCGACACGGCCGCCGCGCTGTCGGGCCCGCCGTGGCTCGTCGACCGGCGGCGCGCCGCCGCCGAGCGCTTCGCCGCCGCCGAGCTGCCGACGGCCGACGAGGAGGTGTGGCGCTACAGCCGCATCGCCGACCTGGCCCTCGACCGGTACCGCCCGGCGACGGCCGACGACGCGCCGGCGCCGACCGAGCGCACGCAGCAGCTGCTCGACGCCGCTGGCCCCGACACCGTCGTGGTCCGCACCGCCGCCGGCCTCCCGGTGGAGGTCGTGCGTCCCGACGGGTCCCGGGTCGAGGTCGTCCTCCCCGATGGGCTCGGCGACGACGCGCCGCTCGGTGCCGCGCTCGGCCCGGCCACCGACGCGCTGACGGCGCTGCACGACGCCTTCACGAGCCCGGTCGTCGTGCGGGTGCCCGAGGGCGTCGACGCCGGCCAGATCGTGGTGATCCACGACGACGCGCCCGAGGGCGTCGCGTCGTTCCCGCGGCTCGTCGTCGAGGTCGGGCAGGCGGCGTCGGCCGCCGTCGTCGAGGTCCACCACGGCGCCGACGGCGTGCGCTCGCTGTCGCTGCCGGTCACCGAGCTGCTCGTCGGCCGCGACGCCACCCTCCGCCACAGCATCGTGCAGGTGCTCGGCGACGCCGCCTGGCAGATCGGCCGCCTGGCCTCGAGCGTCGACCAGGGGGGCGCCCTGCACACCGGCGCGGTGGCCCTCGGTGGCGACTACGCCCGGCTCCGGGTCGACACCGCCCTCGCCGGGCGTGGTGCGCACGGCGACATCAGCGCCGCCTACTTCGGCGACGGCACCCAGCTGCTCGACTTCCGCACCTTCCAGGACCACGTCGCCCCCGACACCACGTCGAACCTGCTGTTCAAGGGCGCGCTGGGCGAGAAGGGGGCGTCGGTCTACACCGGGCTCATCAAGATCCGCCCCGAGGCCCGCGGCACCCAGGCGTTCCAGACCAACCGCAACATCAAGCTGTCCGACGACGCGTGGGCCGAGTCGGTGCCGAACCTCGAGATCGAGAACAACGAGGTCCAGTGCAGCCACGCCTCCACGGTCGGCCCCGTCGACCCGGAGCAGCTGTTCTACCTGGAGAGCCGGGGCGTGCCCACCGGCCGGGCCACCCGTCTGATCGTGCGCGGCTTCTTCGACGAGGTCGTGCGCGGCCTCGAGCTGGGCCCGTTCGACGAGGTCGTGCGCCGGGCCCTCGAGGCGAAGCTCGAGAGGAGCCTGCCGTGAGCACGCGCATCTGCTCGCTCGACGACGTCGCCCCCGACAGCGCCATCCGCGTCGACGTCGACGGCCACCGCCTCGCGGTGGTGCGCTGCGGCGACGACGTGTACGTCATCGGTGACCGCTGCACCCACCAGGACATCTCCCTCGCCGAGGGCGAGGTCGACTGCGAGGACGGCACCATCGAGTGCTGGAAGCACGGCAGCACGTTCCGCCTCGACGACGGCGTGCCCACCGTGCTGCCCGCCACCAAGCCGACGCCCACCTACGAGGTGCTGGTCAAGGACGGCGACATCTACGTGGAGCTGGACGCATGAGCACGCTGGAGATCCGAGGCCTCACCGCCGAGGTGGCGGGCAAGCAGATCCTCAACGGCATCGACCTCACCGTCGGCGCCGGCGAGGTCCACGCCGTGATGGGTCCCAACGGCGCCGGCAAGTCGACCCTGTCGGGCGTCCTCGCCGGCCACCCCAGCTACACCGTCACCGGCGGCACGGTCACCCTGGACGGCGTCGACCTGCTCGCCCTGCCCGCCTGGGAGCGGGCGAAGGCCGGGCTGTTCCTGGCGATGCAGTACCCGGTGGAGGTGCCCGGCGTCCGCCTCGAGGAGGTGCTCGTCGAGGCCGCGGTCGCCGCGGGCCGAGACGCCGACGCGGTCCCCGCCACCATCGCCCGCGAGGCCGAGCGCATCGGCTTCGAGGCCCGGTTCCTCGACCGGCCCCTCAACGTCGACCTGTCCGGTGGCGAGAAGAAGCGCAACGAGACGGTCCAGCTCGCCACCGTGCGGCCCCGCATCGCCATCCTCGACGAGATCGACTCCGGCCTCGACATCGACGCGCTCCGCGACGTGAGCCGGCGGATCGAGGAGCTCACCGACGAGGGCCTCGGCGTGCTCGCCATCACCCACTACCGCCGGCTGTTCAGCGAGCTGCGGCCCGACCGCGTGCACGTGCTGGTCGCCGGCCGCATCGAGCGCAGCGGCGGGCCCGAGGTCGTCGAGGAACTGGAAGCATCCGGATATACGGAACGTTCCTGACGTTTCCTGACGCACAGCGCGTCCGCGCAGATACGCTCCGGGTGCGCCATCAACGGATGCAGAACGCGTAGAGTGGCGGTCCGGGAGAGGACCGGTCACCTCGATGGACGATGGAGCTCCATCTGGCCGGTGCGTGGAGCACACGGAGGGCAGGGCGGCGTGACAAGCGGGCGTGAGGCCTCAGCCCAGGCTGGGCCCGACCCTGTCGGGTCATCCGTCCGCCGCGCCCGCTTCCAGCCCATCGTCGACCTCCGCACCGGGCGGCCCATCGGCTGGGAGGCCCGCCCCCACCGCTGGGTCGACGACGCGCCCGACGGCGGCCTCGCCGTCCTCTCGTCGCTCGCCGCGGCCGGCGCCCCGCCGGACGACGGACTCGTGTTCGTGCACGTGAGCGCCGACCTCATCGGCGATCCCCGCCTGGTCGAGGAGTGCGAGCGCCTCGGCTCGCGCATCGTGGTCGACGTGCGGGGCAGCGAGGTCGACCGCCTGGGCGAGCTGTCGTCCGAGCTCGACGCCCTCGCCACCGCCGGCATCCACCTGTCGATCGAGAACACCTCGGGCGTCAGCCTGGCGATGATCGCCCGGGTCCGTCCGTCGTTCGTCAAGCTCGACGCGCCGCTCGTGCGCGACATCGTCCACGAGCCGGCGAACCGCTCGGTGATCCGCGCCTACGTGGCCTTCGCCGAGCACGAGGACATCCACGTCATCGCCGAGGGGGTCGAGCGGCACGAGCAGCTCGACGAGCTGCGCGAGCTCGGCGTGGTGCTGGCGCGAGGTCCGCTGTTCGGTCAGCCCACGGGCGACTGGGCGCCGCCGAACCCACGCCGCCGGCGCCCGCCGCTGGTGCTCGACCCGGTGCGGGAGGCCTCCGAGTCGCTCGCGCGGGCGCGCGACGTCGACGCGGTGGCCCGGCACCTGGCCGGCGAGCTGTGCCGGCTGGGTCAGCGCTCGGCGGTGTACGTCGAGCGTGACGGCGTGCTGCGCTGCCTCGCCCACGAGGGCCACGCCGACGTGCTCGATGGCATCCCGGTGCGGGCCGGGTTGCTCGGGCGGGCGTTCCGGAGCGGCCGCCTCGAGCGGGGCGACGACGACCACGGCAGCGGCACCCGCGTCGCCGTCAGCGTGCACGTGCACGACCGCATCGTGGGCGTGGCCACCGTGGTGTCGGACGGCGGCTTCAGTGCCTCGCAGGAGGAGCACGTGGTGCGCCTCGTGCAGGTGGCGGGGGAGCGGATGGCCGAGGTCGGCACCGCGCACCCCGACTCGCCCATCCGGCAGCTGGCCCGGGCCAGCCACGAGCTGGCGAGCGTCGCCGAGGCCCACGAGGTCGAGGTCGCCGCCGCCCGCCTGGCGTGCGTGGTGAGCGGCCTGTCCTCCGCGCTCTTCGCGCTCCCCGGCACCACCGGCCTCGACACGAAGGCGGTGCAGGGCCCGCTCGCCTCCGACCTGCGCAGGCTGAGCCCGAGCAGCATGGCCCAGCTGCTCGACCACGTCGGGGACGCTGCCAGCTGCATCGCCGTCGCCGGCCACGACGAGGCCGGCCCGGTGCTGCGCCAGATGCTGGAGGCCGGCGCCTCGTCGCTGGTGGCGCTGCCGGTGCGGTCGAACGAGCGGGGCACCGGTCTGGTGCTGCTCGCCGACCACGCCCCCGTCGACCTCGACCTCGGCCGCCGCGAGGGCCTCGAGCTGCTGGCACGCGAGCTGGGCCGCACGCTCGACATGGTGATGCTCGTCGACGACCTGCGCACGCGGGCCACCGTGGACACGCTCACCGGGCTCGGCAACCTGTCCGCCTTCCACGAGTCCCTCGAGGTGCTCGGCGCCCGCCGGCGCGGCGGGTGGGCGCTGGTCATGGCCGACGTCGACGGGCTCAAGGCAGTGAACGACACGCACGGCCACCTCACCGGCGACCTCGCCCTGCGCACGCTCGCGGGCGCGCTCGACGACGTGCTCCGCTCCCAGGACCGCATGTTCCGCATCGGCGGCGACGAGTTCGCCGCCCTCCTCCAGGACGTCGACGCCGACGGCGCCGCCGAGATCGGCCGGCGCATGTGCGAGGCGGCCGCCGCGGTGATGGCCGACTTCGGTGCCGGTCTGTCGGTGGGCATCGCCATCCCGGAGCACGGTGAGAGCCCGGCCGACTTCATCGACCGGGCCGACAAGATGCTCTACGAGGTGAAGCGCCAGGCCCGGGGCACCGTGCGGGTGGCGCCGCCCACCGAGCGCCCGGCGGGCTGACGGAGCCTCACGCCTCCTGCTGGGCGACGGCCTCCTCGATGCCCTGGGCGAGGGTGTTCCAGGAGAGGGTGGCGCACTTGATGCGCACGGGGAACTTCACGACGCCTCGCAGCGCCTCGAGGTCGCCGAGCTTCACGTCGGCCGGGGCGTCGACCACCTCGCCGGCGTCGAGGCCGGAGTCGCCCTCCTGCTCGAGGCCCTCCCCCTCGCCGTCGAGGCTCTGCTCGTGGATCGACATCATCGCCTTGAACGCCTTGGTGAGGTCCTTGACCTCGGCGAGGGTCTTGCCCTTCACGGCGGCCGACATCATCGACGCCGACGACTGGCTGATGGAGCAGCCCTGCCCGCCGATGCGGATGTCCTTGACCGTGTCGTCCTCGACGTCGACGAAGACGACGATCTCGTCGCCGCACAGCGGGTTGAAGCCCTCGGCCCGGTGGGCGGGCGGCACCTCGAGCTCGCCCTTGTTCCGGGGCGAGCGGTAGTGGTCGAGGATGATCTCGCGGTAGAGGTCTTCGAGTCCGGGCATGTCGGTGGTGGCTCCAGGTGTCTGTCTCAGAAGGCGAAGAAGTCGCCGGCCGCCTGCATGGCGTCGCCCAGCGCGTCGATGTCGTCGGTGTCGTTGTACACGTACAAGGAGGCCCGCGCCGTGGCGTTCACGCCGAGGGCCCGCATGAGCGGCTTGGCGCAGTGGTGGCCCGCCCGCACGCACACGCCGTGCTCGTCGAACACCTGGGTGAGGTCGTGGGGGTGGATGCCCTTGTACTCGAAGGAGAACACCCCGCCGCGGGCCGCCGGCTCGCTGGGGCCGTGGATGGTGAGGTCGTCGCCGAAGCGCTCGGTGAGCGTGCGCAGCGTGTAGGCGGTGAGCTCGACCTCGTGCTGGCGGACCGCCTCCATGCCCAGGCCGGACAGGTAGTCGCATGCCGCGCCGAGGCCGACGGCCTCGGCGATCATCGGCGTGCCGGCCTCGAACTTCCACGGCAGCTCGGTGTGCGTGAACCCGTCCTTGGTGACGTTGAGGATCATCTCCCCGCCGCCGAGGAACGGCGGCGTGGCGTCGAGGATCTCCTCCGTGCCGTACAGCACGCCGATGCCGGTGGGGCCGAGCAGCTTGTGGCCGGTGAAGGCGACGAAGTCGGCGTCCCAGGCCTGCACGTCGGTGGCGATGTGGGGGACGTGCTGGCTGGCGTCGACGATGGCGACGGCGCCGGCGTCGTGCGCCCTGGCCACCAGCTCGGCCACCGGGGTGACCGTGCCGAGGACGTTGGACATGGCCGTGAAGGAGAAGGCCTTCGCGCCGTCGAGCAGGCGGTCGAGCTCGGTGAGGTCGAGGTGGCCCTCGTCGGTGATGGGCACCCAGCGCAGCTCGATGCCGACGGCCTCGCGCAGCTGGTGCCACGGGACGATGTTGGCGTGGTGCTCCATCTCGGTGAGCACGACTGCGTCGCCCTCGCGCAGGTGCTTCGTGCCCCACGCCCGCACCACGAGGTTGAGCGCCTCGGTGGCGTTCTTGGTGAACACCACGTTCTTGGCGGCGGGGGCGCCGATGAACCGGGCCACCTTCGCCCGCCCGCCCTCGAGCGCCTCGGTGGCCTCCTGGGCGATGAGGTAGGTGCCCCGGTGCACGTTGGCGTTCGACCGCTCGTAGTACGTGTCCATCGCGTCGAGGACCGCTTGGGGCTTCTGCGACGTGTTCGCCGAGTCGAGGTAGACGAGGCGGGTGCCGCGGACCTCTCGGGCGAGGATGGGGAAGTCCTTGCGGATCCGGGCGACATCGAGGCGGGAGGGCCCGGTGCCGGTCATGCGGCGGCCCCCCGGAAGGACTCGTAGCCCTCGGCCTCGAGCCGCTCGGCGATCTCCATGCCGCCGGACGCCACGATGCGCCCGCCGATGAGCACGTGCACCACGTCGGGGCGCAGGTGCTCGAGCAGGCGCTGGTAGTGGGTGATGAGCACGACGCCGAGCTCGGGCCGGTCGGCCCGGACCTCGTTCACGCCGTTGGCCACGACCTTGAGGGCGTCGATGTCGAGGCCCGAGTCGGTCTCGTCGAGGATGGCGATCTCGGGTTCGAGGATGGCCATCTGCAGGATCTCGTTGCGCTTCTTCTCGCCGCCCGAGAAGCCCTCGTTGAGGTAGCGGTCGGCGAAGGAGGGGTCCATGTCGAGCCGCTCCATCCACTCCATGATCGCCAGGCGCAGCTCGAGCACCGACAGCTCGATGCCCTTGCGGGCCGACAGGGCCTGGCGGAGGAAGTTGATGACGGAGACGCCGGCGATCGACTGGGGGTACTGGAAGGCCAGGAACATGCCGGCCTTGCCGCGCACGTCGACGTCCCAGTCGGTGACGTCGTCGCCCCGCAGGCGGATGTGGCCGCGGGTGACCTCGTAGTCGGGGTTGCCGAGCAGCGTGTTGGCGAGGGTCGACTTGCCCGAGCCGTTCGGCCCCATGATGGCGTGGACCTCGCCGGCCCGGACCGTGAGGTCGATGCCCCGCAGGATCTCGCTGGCGGCGTCGCCCTCGGGGGCGTCGGCCACCCGGGCGTGGAGGTCCTCGATCTCGAACAGGGGGGCAGACGGGGCGGCCATGCCCGTCAGTGTATTAGCACTACGGGGATAGTGATAATGCCGCGTGGCGGGTGTCTCAGGCCTCGGGGCGCTTCTCGTCCGTCTCCGACTCCGAGCCGTCCTTCAGGCCGCGCTTGAACTCGTTCTGGGCCTGACCGAGGGACCGGGCCAGCTTCGGGAGCTTGGCGCCGCCGAACAGCAGCAGGATCACGACGAGGACGATGAGCAGTTCGGGTCCACCCAGGTTCATGGGCCCACGGTACTCCCCGATCGGCCGAAGTGCCCCGGCGGACGCGGCGCGCCGTGGCGCGCGTGGGCCAGATGGCCCATACGGCGCGAACGTCATCGAACCGTCACGGGCTGCGTGTCCGGTCCTGCCGATCACCCTCCATACGATCGTCCGGTCGCTCCGGACGGGTGGGAGACCTGGGAGGAACACCGGAACCGTGCGCGCCTGCACGTCGACCTCGAAGACACGCGCAGCTTCGCGGCTGGCAGCGCTGCTGCTCGCCCTCGTGGCCCTGCTCGCGGCGTCCGCCGTCGGTGGACCGCCGGCTGGTGCCGCGCCCTCGGAGGGCGGCGGCATCCGGGTGGAGGGGCCCGTCGCCGAGGGCGTGGTGCTGCGCGAGCGCTTCGATCCCGGCCCCGTGAGCAGCGCCGAGGTCAAGGTCCACCCCGGCGCGCCGGTGCGGTTCGTGCCGGTCCTGTCGGGGCAGCGCGTGGACGGCGGGCTCGAGGTCGTGTCGTCCATGTGCGACCGGGTGGGCGGCCACGTCTGCGTGAACGCCAACTTCGCCGTGTGCCCGACGTGCGGGCAGCCCCTGGGCGGGATCGTCCGCGACGGGGAGCTGGTGCAGACGCCCGCGGCAGGTCAGTATCAGGTCTCGGTGGTGGACGGGCGGTTCAGCCTCGAGCCGTGGGCGTGGTCGGTGGGCCTGTGGGCGCTGGGCGCGTCCCGCCACGCGTCCGTCGAGGCCCACGGTGTGAACGTCGCGCCCATCCACGACGGCATCGTGGCCTACACGCCCGCCTTCGGGCCGCGCACCGCGGCGAAGCCGGGCATGTACGAGCTGGTCCTGCGAGCGCCGAAGGGCCTGCGCACCGGCGTCGGCCAGCGCCACCAGGTCGAGATGCTGCGGGTCGAGACGGGCGGACAGGCGGCGATCCCGTGGGACGGCATCGTGCTGTCCGGCCACGGGCGGGGTGCCGACGACCTGTGGGCGTTCGTGCAGGCGCACCGGTCGTCGCTGGTGGAGCTGGTGTCGAACACCACCCCCGGCCTGTCGCAGTCGTTCTCCGGGCACCCGGTGCTCCTGCGCGACGGCCAGCGCCAGTGGATGGACCCCCTCGACGGCAAGGTGATGCAGCGCCACCCGCGGACGGTGATCGGCTGGGACGACCAGGGCCACGTGTGGTTCCTGCTCGTCGACGGCCGCCAGCAGGGGAGCCGCGGCATGACCCTCGCCGAGGCCACCGACCGGATGCTCTCGCTCGGCGCGACCAACGCCGTGAACCTCGACGGTGGTGGGTCCTCGACGATGGTGTCGACCTGCCCGTCGCCGTCCGGCTGGTGCCTGCGGAACCACCCGAGCGACGGGCGGCAGCGCAACGTGTGGGTGGCCCTCGCCATCGCACCGGCCGCACCCGAGCCGGAGCCGGAGCGGGGGCCGGCCGCCGCCACGGCTGCGGCCGCCACCCCGACCACGTCGACCACGTCGACCACGTCGACGACGACGGTGCCCCGCCCCGCGCCCACCGACGCGCGTGGCGCACCCGGTGAGGCGGATCGCAGCACCGGCGAACCCGACCTGGCCCCGGCGGTCGAGCGGGTCACCGGCCAGCGGGCCGGGGGACCGGGCCCCGCCACGCCCGCCGCGCTCGGCACCCCGACCGGACCGGGCCCGTTCCGCGACCAGCCCGTGGTCGTCGCCGGCGCCCTCGTCCTGGTCGGCCTGGAGCTCGCCCTGCTCACCCACCTGACGCGCCGCGGGCGCCGACGCACGGAGGTGCACCGATGAAGAACCGCCGCCCCGGGCGCCGGCTCGGCCTGCTCGCCGTGCTGGTCGTGCTCCTCCTCGGGGGCTCGGGCCGAGCCGCCGTCGGCGACCACCAGCCGGGCTGGCAGCTGCTCGCCGACGACGTGCTGTGGGACCGCGTGGACTTCCGCATCGTCCAGGAGCCCGACCCGCTCCGCTACCACGTGCTGCGCGTGCACCCGGGCGCGCCGGTGCGGTTCAAGCCCGTCGTGTCGAACGGCCGCCTCGCCTTCGGGCGCGAGACCGTGTCGTCGATGTGCTCCCGGGTGGGGGCCATCGGGTGCGTGAACGCCAACTTCGCCATCTGCCCCACGTGCAACACGCCGCACGGTGCGGTGGTGCGCAAGCACCAGCTCCTGCAGTCGCCCACCGACCACCAGTACCAGCTGTCCATCGTCGACGGCCGGCTCCAGACCGGCGAGATCCCCTGGTCGGCGCGCATCGAGGCGGTGCGCAGCGGCGCGCCCGATGTGCTGCACATCGACGGCGTCAACTCGCCGCTGCCGCGCGACGGGATCGTGCTGCGCAACCGGCACTACGGCGCGACGACCGGTTCGCCGGAGGGCACCGTCGAGCTGGTGCTCCGGGCGCCGACCCCGCTGTGGGTCGGTGGCGTGCGCCAGCAGGTCGCGCCGGTCCGGCTCGTCACCGACGGCAATGCCCGCATCCCCGCCGGCGGTGCCGTGTTGAGCGGGCGGGGCATGGGCGCCCACGTGCTGTGGGCGTGGGCGTGGAACAACGCCCGCGTGCCGATGGACCTCGTGGTCCACTCGCCCCGCGGCATGGAGCTCGCGGTGTCCGGGCACCCCACGCTCCTCGTCGCCGGCGAGCGCACGGCCCTCGACCCCGCCGACCCGAAGGTGTACCAGCTCCACCCCCGCACCCTCGTCGGGTGGGACGACCTGGGCTCGGTGTGGTTCGTGGTGGTGGACGGCCGCCAACCCCACAGCCGCGGCATCACCCTCTACGAGGCCCAGGACCTGCTGCTGAAGCTGGGGGCCACCCACGGGATGAACATGGACGGTGGCGGCTCGTCCGCCATCACCACGTCGTGCGAGATCGGCTGGTGCCTGCGGAACCGTCCGAGCGACGGCCGCGAGCGGCGGGTCGGCGTCGCCCTCGCCGTGGTGCCGCCGGAGCGCTGGTAGCGCCGTTCAGCCGGCGTCGCGCAGGTCCTCCTTCCACGACCGGAACCGGTCGTGGACCGTGCCGCTCGGGCCGGTGCCCTCGGCCGAGCCGTCGGGGAACAGCCGCAGCGTGTAGGCGCGGCCGAGGTCGTCCTCGTGCCCGGCCCAGTAGCGGGCGTCGCCCTTCGACGCCGGGCCGGCCCGCCACAGGATCCAGGGTCCGATGCGCCGCTTGTACTCGGCGACGGGCGTCCCGGGCAGGTCGTCGCCCAGGGAACGGAGCTCGTCGGGTGCCTCCACCCACGCGGTGGCCGGGATGTTGCGGTCGCGGATGGGCGTGGGCGGCAGGTCGCCGGTGTGGACCGGCGTGTCGTCGACCGGGCGCTGGTCGTAGGGCAGGGCGTCGGCCACCGGGCTCACCAGCCCCGGTCGACCCACTCCTGCAGGTGTGGTCGTTCGGTGCCGATGGTGGTGTCGTCGCCGTGACCGGGCAGGACGATCGTCTCGGGCGGCAGCGTGAACAGCTTGCGGTCGATCGAGGTGATGATCGTGCCGAAGTCGCCGCCCTCGAACGACGTGTTGCCGGGCCCGCCGGGGAACAGCGTGTCGCCCGAGAACAGGATCGGCGCGCCGTCGAGCCGGAAGCTCATCGAGCCCGGGGTGTGGCCGGGGGTGTGGATGGTGTGCAGGCGCAGCCGGCCGACCTCGATGACGGACTCGTCCTCGAGGATCTCGTCGTAGGAGGGGAGCATGGCGGCGTCCTCGGCGGTGACGTGCACGCTGTAGCCGGCGTCGCGCAGCTCGGGGACGGCCTGGATGTGGTCCCAGTGGCCGTGGGTCTCGATGACCTGGCCGACGTTGAGCCGCTGGCACAGCTCGAGCAGGCGCTCGTGCTCGTTGGCCGCGTCGACGAGGAGGGCCTCGCCGGTCTGCTTGCAGCGCAGCACGAACACGTTGTTGTCCATCGGGCCGACCACGACCTTGTGGATCTCCGCGGCCTCGTCCTGCCAGTGCAGCGTGCTCATGGAGGCCAGCCTAGGACCGGGATCCGGCGCTCCGGGATCGTCACTCGTGCGGGGCGATCACCTCGAAGCCGAGTCCGGCGGCCGCCGGGATCTGTCGGCGGTCGAAGGTCAGGTACCGCACCGGCTGCGGCAGGCGGTCGGCGGCGGCCAGGTGGATGGCGTCGGTGGACCGCACCCGGTAGGCGGCGCCGATCTCCACCGCCCGGGCGAGGCAGCGGTCGTCGACCGGCACGACGTGGAACAGCTCCCAGTCGCTGCGCAGCGCCGACCAGAGCGCGTCGTGCTGGCCCGGCGTGACGGCCAGCTGGTGCATCGCCTGCAGCGCCTCGGCGCGGGCCAGCGCCGACGCGCACCACACGCGATCCTCCGCCATGGCCTCGGTGACCAGCCCGTGGCCGCTCGTGCGGACGTACCGGCGGACCAGCGCCGAGGTGTCGACGACGAGGGTCACGCCCCGCCCCGCAGGTCGTCGAGCACGTCGTCGACGCGGACGTCCACCGGGAGGTCGATGGGCGACGGATCGGGACGTGGGCCGGCGGGGCGGGCCGGTGCAGCGACGAGCCCGGTGGCGACGAGGTCGTCGAGCGTCGGGCGGCCTGGCGGCTCGAGCGGCCCGACCTGGGCGACGGGCACGCCGTCGACCGTCACGGTGATCCGCTCGCCGGCCGCGGCCCGGCGCAGGACGGCGGCGACGTTGTTGCGCAGCTCGCGCACCCCGATCGTGTCCACTCCCCGATGGTAGGGGCGCGTAGCACGTGTGTACACAACTCTGCTTGTGCTGGTCGGCGCCGGCTCCTACGTTGACCGGCCAGTCAAGAGCTGTCCGAGCCAGGGAGCATCCCAGTGAACTTCGCCTTCTCCGAAGAGCAGGAAGAACTCCGGAACATCGTCCGGTCGTTCCTCGAGAACAAGTCGTCCGAGGAAGCCGTCCGCGAGCAGATGGAGACCGAGAAGGGCTACGACGACGCCGTCTGGACCCAGATGGCCGAGCAGATGGGCCTCCAGAGCCTCATCATCCCCGAGGAGTTCGGCGGCTCCGGCTACAGCTACGTCGAGCTGTGCGTGGTGCTCGAGGAGATGGGCCGCCGCCTGCTGTGCGCCCCCTACTTCTCCACCGTCGTGCTCGGTGCGAACACCATCCTCCAGAGCGGCGACGACGCCGCCAAGAAGGAGCTGCTCCCCGGCATCGCCTCCGGCGAGACCGTGGCCACGCTGGCCCTCACCGAGGCCAACGGCAAGTGGGACGAGTCCGGCATCGAGGCCACCGCCACCCAGGACGGCGACGCCTGGAAGATCAACGGCGAGAAGATGTTCGTGCTCGACGGCCACACCGCCGACCTGATCATCGTCGCTGCCAAGACCGGCGCCGGCACCAGCCTGTTCACCGTGAAGTCCGACGCCTCGGGCCTCACCCGCGAGGCGCTGTCCACCATGGACCAGACCCGCAAGCAGGCGAAGCTGACCTTCGCCGACACGCCGGCGACGCTGCTCGGCACCGATGGCCAGGGCTGGGACGTGCTCTCCACCGTCCTCGACCTCACCGCCGTGGCCCTCGCCGCCGAGCAGGTGGGCGGCGCCCAGTTCGTGCTCGAGATGGCCGTCCAGTACGCCAAGGACCGCGTCCAGTTCGGCCGGCCCATCGGCTCGTTCCAGGCCATCAAGCACAAGTGCGCCGACATGCTCCTCGAGGTCGAGTCGGCCAAGTCGGCCGCCTACTACGCGGCCTGGTGCGCCGCCGAGATGAACGACGAGCTGCCCTCCGTGGCCTCCCTCGCCAAGGCGTACTGCTCCGAGGCCTACTTCCACGCCGCCGCCGAGAACATCCAGATCCACGGCGGCATCGGCTTCACCTGGGAGCACCCGGCCCACCTGTACTTCAAGCGGGCGAAGAGCTCCGAGCTGCTGTTCGGCGACCCCACCTACCACCGCGAGCTGCTCGCCCAGCGCATCGGCATCTAGTCGAAGAGCTCCAAGAGACGGTTCCGAAGAGGGGGAGGTGCGAGCGTACCTCCCCCTCTTCCGCGCTTCGGGTGAAGGATCTGGACGGCGGCGACGTCCAAGGCGGTGATGCAGATGACCGACGACCCACCGGTGGCTGGACCCCGCCGCCGGGACGCCCGTGACGAGCGGCTCCTCGATGCCGCCCGGGCGGGAGACCACGCCGCCTTCACGGCCCTGCTGCGCCGCCACGACGACCAGATGCGGGCCCTCGCCTGGTCGGTGCTGCGCGACCGCACGGCGATGGACGACGTCCTCCAGGACGCCTACCTGAAGGCGTACCGCAACCTCGACCGGTTCCGGGGGGAGAGCCGGTTCAGCACCTGGCTGCACCGCATCGTGTACCGCACGTGCCTCGACCACCTCCGCCGGCGGCGCCCCACCACTGCCCTCGACGACGTCGACCCGCCCGCACCCGGCCGGCTGGACTCGGAGGCCGACACCCGGATGGCCGTCGAGCGGGCCCTCGCCGACCTCGACCCGGAGACCGCGGCGGCGCTCATCCTCGTCGACCGCGACGGCCACAGCTACGACGAGGCCGGACGGATCCTCGGGATCCCCGCCGGCACGGTCGCCAGCCGCCTGCACCGTGGGCGCCGCAGCCTCCGCGCCGTCCTCGAACCCACCGACACCGACCGCCCCGAGGGGGACGCCCGATGAGCGAGCACCGCGATCCCACCGTGGCCGACGCGCTGCGCCGGCTCGACGTCCCCGACCACGGCCCCGGCTTCTGGGACCGGCTCGACGCTCGCCTCGCCGAGCCCCCCGCCCCCGAGCTCGAGGCTGTCGACACCGGGGGCGCAGATCGTCCGGCGGAGGTCGTCGAGCTGGGCGACGTGCCGTCGCGCCGACGGCGCCGAACCGGGCCGACCCGCTGGCCACTCCTCGCTGCGGCTGCCGCGGTGGTGGTGGCGCTCGTGGTCGGGGCCACCCTGCTGCGCTCGGATGCTGACGACGAGTCCCAGCTCGACAGCGCCGGCGAGACCGAGGAGCCCGACGGACCCCCCGCTCCGCCGACGAGCGAGCCGGAGCAGCGCGACGACGCCGCCCGGCGTGCGGCCGCCGAGGCCGA
>DASTYO010000049.1:0-2281 GCA_035764875.1 Acidimicrobiales bacterium
ATGCCGGGGCCTGTACACGGCGGTCGCCACGCGGGAGGCTGCACCCGATGACCGACGCACCGACCCGTCCCGACCTCGACGTCCGCCGGCTCTCCGGGTCGCTCGGCGCCGAGATCCGTGGCATCTCGCTGGCGGCGTCCACCGCCGCCGACGCCGAGGCGATCCACCAGCTGCTGCTCGAGCACATGGTGCTGTTCTTCCCCGACCAGCAGCTGTCGCCGGACGAGCACATCGCCTTCGGCCGCCACTTCGGCACCCTCGAGTCGCACCCGAACCTCACGTTCGACTCGGAGCGGCCGGAGTTCTTCGAGCTGCGGGCGGAGGACGGCACGGGTGCGGTGGCCGACGAGTGGCACAGCGACATCAGCTTCGAGGCCCACCCGTCCCGCTTCGCCATCCTCCAGGTGAAGGAGTGCCCCGAGGTGGGCGGCGACACCATCTGGGCGAACGCCGCCAAGGCCTACGACGAGCTGTCGCCGCCGCTGCGCGAGCTGTGCGACGGGCTCACCGCCCTCCACGACGCCGGCCCGCACCTCCACCCGGAGAAGTCGTTCATCCATCCGGTGGTGCGGGTCCATCCGGAGACGGGTCGCCGGTCGCTGTTCGTCAACGAGCACTTCACCCGCCGCATCGTCGAGCTGAGCGACGCCGAGTCGGCGATGCTGCTCCCCTACCTGTGCCGCTGGATCCACGAGCCGCGCTTCACCGTCCGGTACCGCTGGTCGGCTGGCACCGTCGCCATGTGGGACAACCGCACCACCCAGCACCACGTGCTCGACGACTTCCGGGGCGTGCGGGTGATCCAGCGGGTGACCGTCATGGGCGACGAGGTCGAGGCCGCCGAGCCGCCGCGCTGGCCACCGCACGGCTCGAAGACGGCGACGTTCTGGCGGGACACGCCGATGCGCCAGCAGCTCAAGCGCCAGCGAGGTTGACCCATTGGCGCCAGGCCGCATGCTCCAGCGCCACTTCGGCGCTACCGTCATCGCATGCCCAGCATCCAGGTGAAGGACGTGCCCGACGACGTCCACGCCACCCTGCGCAGTCGCGCTGCGGCGGCTGGTATGTCGCTGCAGGAGTACCTGCTCGCCCGACTGGTCGAGGATGCGCACACACCCACGCTCGACGAGGTCCTGGACCGGGCCGGCGGACGGGCCGGCGGCAAGGCGCCGCTCTCGAAGGCTGCACGAGCTGTCCGTCGCGAGCGCGACGCGCGGTGATCGTCGTCGACGCCAGCGTCCTCGTCACCGGGCTCGCCGATGACGGACCCGACGGCGACCGGGTGCGAGCCCGGTTGCGGGGCGAGCGGTTGGCGGCGCCGCACCTGATCGACATCGAGGTGTTGTCAGCGTGGCGACGGCTCACCAAGGCGCGCGACCTCGACGATCGACGCGTGGCACTCGCGATGGAGGACCTCCGCTCGCTGCGCCTCGACCGGGTCCCGCACGGACCGCTGATGGACCGGTGCTGGCAGCTCCGGGAGAACGTCACGATCTACGACGCCGTCTACGTGGCGCTGGCCGAGGCGATGGAGGTCCCGCTCCTCACGGCCGATGTGAAGCTGGCGTCTGCTCCCGGACTGCGCTGCGAGGTCGATCTCGTCGGGTGAGCGGTAGGGGGCCTTCCTCCGCCTACGTAAGTTGATCTGCATGCACAGCACGAGCGTTCGGATCGACTCCGCCACGCACGAGGAGCTGAAGCGCTTGGCTGCCGAGCTCCACACGACGGTGGGGAACACCGTCACGCTCGCCGTCCGGGCAGTGCGCCAGGATCGCATCGGAGCACAGCTCGCAGACCCGCTTCGTGACGACGAGACCGACTGGCTCGATGCCGACCTCGGGTGACGTCGTCGACCTGGACCTGGGCACACCGGAGGGCAGGGAGGCGTGCTCGACCCTGACGTGGGCAACGGCCTCGACGCGCGCTCGGCTGCGCAGTGCCAGCACCTCCGCGCCGTGTCACCGAGGCGAGAATCGGCGGTTCGCGGAAACGTCGACGCCGCTGACCGGTAGGCGCCAACCGAGTTCTTGTCGGACCCTCTTCGTAAGGTGATCGGTGGCGGCTCCGCTGGGGCGAGGTGCGCCACTCGTCGGCTCCGCGCCGACCGAAACATCGGATGGAAGGAGGACGCGTCGATGCGTCCACTCCGTTCTCCGGGCACCTCCGAGGAGGTGCCTCCGTGTCCATGACCATCGTGCGGTCCGATCTCCACCAGGCGCTCGACGCCCTGGAGGTCGCGGTCGAGCAGGTGGGTTGCGCCGAGCTCGACCAGCTGTCGGCT
>DASTYO010000050.1:0-31220 GCA_035764875.1 Acidimicrobiales bacterium
GAGACCTGCACCTCGTCCACCCTCGGTCGGTTGGCCGACGCGTTCGGCGTGCGGGAGTCGTCGGCGCTCGTGTTCGACGGCGTCGACGTCGGGGGTCGGCTCGCCCGCACCAGCGACTTCCTCACCCACCCGACGTTCCGCTCGTACCACTCGGAGACCGAGATGCTCCGGTACCTGCGCCGCCTCGCCGACATGGACGTCGCCCTCGACCGGGCGATGATCCCCCTCGGCTCGTGCACGATGAAGCTGAACGCCACGGCCGAGATGGAGCCGATCTCCTGGCCCGGCTTCGCCGACGTGCACCCCTTCGTGCCGGCCTCCAGCAGCACCGGCTACCGCGAGCTCATCGACCAGCTCGAGGCGTGGCTCGTCGAGGTCACCGGCTACGACGCCGTCAGCTTCCAGCCCAACGCCGGCTCCCAGGGCGAGCTCGCCGGCCTGCTCGCCATCCGCTCCTACCACGACGACCGGGGCGACACCGACCGCCGGGTGTGCCTGATCCCATCCTCCGCGCACGGCACGAACGCGGCCTCGGCGGTGATGGCCGGCATGCGGGTCGTCGTGGTGGCATGCGACGGCGACGGCAACGTCGACGTCGACGACCTCGAGGCCAAGGTGCGCGAGCACGCCGACACCCTCGCCGCCCTCATGGTCACCTACCCCTCCACCCACGGCGTCTTCGAGACCCGCATCCGGGAGATCTGCGACATCGTCCACGCCGAGGGCGGCCAGGTGTACCTGGACGGCGCCAACCTCAACGCCCTCGTCGGCGTGGCCAAGCCCGGCGAGTTCGGGGCCGACGTCAGCCACCTCAACCTCCACAAGACGTTCTGCATCCCCCACGGCGGCGGCGGCCCCGGCGTGGGGCCGGTGGCGGTGCGCGCCCACCTCGCGCCGTTCCTGCCGAACCACCCCCTCGACCACGCGGCGGGACCGGCCACCGGACCGGGCCCGATCTCCGCGGCCCCCTACGGCTCGGCGGGCATCCTGCCCATCTCGTGGGCGTACGTGCGGATGATGGGCGGGCCCGGCCTCACCGAGGCGACGAAGGTGGCCATCCTCAACGCCAACTACGTGGCCGCGCGGCTCGGCGAGCGCTTCCCGGTGCTCTACACCGGCGCCAACGGGCGGGTGGCCCACGAGTGCATCGTCGACCTGCGCGACATCACCCGTCGCACCGGCGTCACCGTCGACGACGTCGCCAAGCGGCTCGTCGACTACGGCTTCCACGCCCCGACGATGAGCTTCCCCGTGGCGGGCACGCTGATGATCGAGCCCACCGAGTCCGAGTCGCTCGCCGAGATCGACCGGTTCTGCGACGCCATGCTGGCGATCGCCGACGAGATCGCCGAGATCGAGTCGGGCGCGGTGGCCCACGAGCGGTCGGCGCTCGCCAACGCCCCCCACACCGCCGAGGACCTGCTGGTGGCGGACTGGGACCGGCCCTACACCCGCGAGCAGGCCGCCTACCCGGTGGCGTCGCTGCGGCGCAGCAAGTACTGGCCCCCGGTGAGCCGCATCGACGGCGCCGCCGGCGACCGGAACCTGGTGTGCGCGTGCCCGCCGCCGGAGGCGTTCGAGGCGTAGGCCCGGCTCGGAGCCCGGGGGGCGGAAGCGCAATCGTCGACCCTGCGGGACGTCGGTTAGCGTGGAAGGCCGCTATGGCCACCCGGATCGACATCGAACTCACCAGCCGCCAGGACGACGGCCGCACCTTCACCTGGCGTGCCGCCGGCGCCCGGCAGCCGAAGGGTGCCGCCGAGGCCTCGCTGTTCCCGGAGGGCTCGCAGGTCGGCGACGAGTTCCGCGTCGAGGCCGAGATGGACCTCGACGGCATCCGCATCACCTCGGTGCTCCCGGCCAAGGGCAAGGAGACCAAGGAGAAGAAGGTCGAGACCCTCGAGCTGCTGTCGCGCGACGAGGGCCCGCTCGTCACCCAGGTGCTGGCCGACAAGGGCCGGCGCGGCGACCGAGGCGAGCGCCGTGGGGGCCGTCGGGGCGAGGGCCGGGGTCGGCGCGAGCGGGGCGAGGGCGACCGCGGCGAACGTGGTGACCGCGGCGAACGTGGTGACCGCGGCGAGCGGCGGGAGCGCCGCGACGAGCGCCGGGGTGGCCGTCCGCACACGCCCGCCAAGCCGAAGCTGCCGCCGAAGCCGAAGCCGCCGCGCCTGAAGGCGGGCAAGGCCCACCGCAACGAGCTCATCGACTCGCTCCCCGACGAGCAGAAGGCGGTGGCCCAGGAGCTGCTGCGGGGCGGGCTGCAGGCCGTGCGCTCGGGCCTCGAGAAGCAGAACGAGCAGCGCAAGACCGAGGGCCAGGACCCCATCGACGAGGGCCCCATCGTCACCCTCGCCGAGCAGCTGCTGGTGAAGGTGCGGGCCGCCGAGTGGCGCGACCGCGCCGAGGCCGCCCTCGAGCAGTCCGAGACCGTCGACCTGCGCGACCTGCGCACGGTGGTCACCGCGGCCGATGGCGCCGCCAAGGACGACGAGACACGTGCGCTGGCCGCCCGGCTCCGCACCGCGCTGAACGAGCGCCTCGATGCCGACCAGCAGGCCTGGGTGAACGAGGTCGTGGAGATGCTCGACGACGACCGCGTCGTCCGGGCCCTGCACCTGTCGTCGCGGCCGCCGAAGGCGGGCGCCCCGCTCCCCGCCCCCGTGGCCATGCGCCTCGTCGAGGCCGCCAACGCGGCGATGAACAGCGAGACCTCGCCCGACCGCTGGAGCTACATCCTCGACGCCCTGGCCCACTCCCCCGTGCGCCGCCAGGTCGTCCCCGTGTCGCTCCCCGCCACCGTCACCGACGAGCTGAAGGCGACGATCGCCCGCCACGGCACCCGGCTGCCCGAGATCGCCCAGATCTTCGGCATCGAGCCCGACCCGAAGGCCGGGCGCGAGCAGCGCCGCACGCGCGGTGGCGCCGGCCGGGGCAAGGGCAAGAAGCCCGAGCAGGAGCAGAAGGCCAAGCAGGCCACCTCCGAGGAGCCGACGGCCGAGGAGCCGAAGGCCCAAGAGGCGCCTCAGGCCGAGGAACCCAAGGCCGAGGAGGCCACGGCGGACACCGCCGCCGAGCAGCCCGAGGTCGAGGCGCCCGCGACCGAGGAGCCCCCGACCGAGGTCGCGACCGAGCAGGCCGACACGGCCGACGAGGCGCCGGTCGACGACGCGACCGAGACCGACCAGATCTGAGCCGGCGCCGGCCCTCCCGGGCCGGCGTCAGCGCACGTTCAGCGAGACTCGGTGCGGGAGGTGCGGGCGTGGCTCTGGCGACCCCGGAACTCGCCCGTGGACGCGTCCTCGTCCCAGCGGGCGCCGCACGACGTGCACACGCAGGAGTCGACGCGCATCGACGCCAGGTACAGGCGATCGACCTGGTAGGAGTCGCAGAAGGGGCACTGCAGACGCCCCCCGTCACCGCCGTCGGTCACGGCCGGCAGGGTACCTCCAACTAGGGTCGCCGCCCATGATCGAGTACGAGACTCGTGGCAACGTCGCCATCATCACCATCGACCGCCCCGAGGCGCGCAACGCCGTGAACGGCGAGGTCGCCGAGGGCATCGAGGCCGCCATCGACCGCATGGAGGCCGACGACAGCATCTGGATCGGCATCCTCACCCACACCGGGCCCGTCTTCTGCGCCGGCGCCGACCTGAAGGCCATCAACAGCGGCGAGGCCGCCCGGCTGAACACCCGCGGGGGCGGCTTCGGCGGCATCGTGTCGAAGCAGCGCACCAAGCCGATCATCGCGGCCTGCAACGGCCCGGCCTACGCCGGCGGCTGCGAGATCGTCCTCGCGTGCGACCTGCTCGTGGCGTCCACGGAGGCCAAGTTCGGCGTGCCCGAGGTGAAGCGCAACCTGGTCGCCGCGGCCGGCGCCCTGTTCCGCCTGCCCGACGCCCTGCCCAAGAACGTGGCCATGGAGCTGCTGCTCACCGGCGATCCCATCGACGCCGACCGCGCCTACTCGCTCGGCTTCGTGAACCGGCTCGCCGAGCCGGGCGCGGCCGTCGAGGTCGCGCTCGACCTGGCTGCCCAGATCAGCGAGAACGCCCCCCTCGCCGTGCGCAAGAGCCGCGAGGTCGCGCTGCAGCGGTTCTCCAGCGACGACGAGGCCTTCGCCGCCTCCGAGAAGGCCATCGCCGAGGTCATGGCCAGCGAGGACACCAAGGAGGGCCTCGCCGCGTTCATCGAGAAGCGCAAACCGAACTGGCAGGGCCGCTGACGTCCGCCTGGCGGTCCGGGCCCGCGTCGTGTGGGCCCGGGCGGCCAGGGCTCAGGTGATGGTCGCCAGGATGCCGTGGTCGTGGAGGAACTCGGCCAGGCCGTCCACCAGCGGCCACTCCGCGACCTCGTCGAGGGGCACCCACGCCACGTCGGCGGCGTCGTCGCCGGCCCGGAGGGCGGCGTCGGGCTCGAGCAACGTCACCCGGTGGTCGAGGATCACGTAGTGCTGGCCCTCGACGAACCGCTCGACCACCCCCACGAGCGGGCCGCACACGCCCTCGAGGCCGGTCTCCTCGGCGAGCTCGCGCACCACGGCCTCGGCGAGCAGCTCGCCGCGCTGCACGCGGCCGCCGGGGAGCGACCACAGGCCCACGGCCACGCCGCGGCCCCGGCGGATCAGCAGCAGCCGCTCGTCCACGATGACGATGGCGCCCACCGCCACCTCCGGACCGCCGGCCGTGTCCGCCGCGGTGTCGTCGAGCGGCGCGGGTCCAGCAGGTTCAGCGGGCACCGGAGCCCTCCTCGTCGAGGCGCTTGTGGACGATGATCGCCCGGGCCGTGAGCCCGAACGACTCGAAGAAGTTCTTCGTCTCCCGGTCTCCGGGGAGGGCGATCGAGTCGACCCCGAAGCAGCCCTCGTCGCGCGCCCGGGCGATGAGGGCGTCCATGACCTGCTCCCCCACCGACACGCCCCGAGCGCCCGGCAGGGTGAACAGGTCGTCGATCACCCCGAGCAGCGACCCGTCGGCGAGGCGCTCGACCCGCAGCACCCCGTAGCCGACAGCCGTGCCGTCGATGGTGCCCACGACCACGTGCGCGTCGGCGTCGGCGAGGTCGTCGCGCAGCGAGTCTCCGGGCGGCATCGGACGGGCCCGCTGGCGCCGCCAGACCTCACCGCCCCGCAGGGGCGTGAGCTCCTCGATGGCGGCGGTGGCCAGGGTGACCAGCGCCGGGAGGTCGTCGGCGGTGGCCGGCCGGGCGGAGACGTCCAAGGCGGCCCGCCTAGGCCTTCCGCAGCTGCTGGACCTTGTTGAGGATGGTCTTGCGTCCGCGCGTGGCGGCTTCGTAGGCGCGCACCGCCTCGAGCTCGGCGTCGGACAGGCCCCGCAGGCGGGTGACCACCTGGCTCGCCGACAGGCTGTCGTAGTCGGGGATGGCGAGCTCCGTGGGGGCCTGGACGGGAGCAGCCTCGGCCGCCTTCCGGGCCGTCGCCTTCCGGGTGGCCGCCTTCTTGGCGGGTCCCTTCTTGGCGGCACGCGCCTTCGCCGGGGTCTTCTTCGCCGCGGTCTTCTCGGCGCTCGCCTCCGCCGGAGCGGGCTCGGCCGGCGTCGTCGCCGGGGCGGCGTCGGCCGCCTCGGTGGGGGTGGGCGCCGGCGTCGGCGTGGGCGTGGCGCCGGGGACGAGGCCCAGGCCCCGCAGCAGGTCGAGGACCGGCCCGTCGAGCTCGGTGGCCCGCTTGGTGACCTCGGTGCGGCCCATCTGCACGGCGAACATGCCCATCATGCGGGCGTTGGTCACCTGGCTGCGCCCGTTGCGCACCAGCTTCGGGAAGCGGGCGGGCCCGTCGAAGAGCAGGCCGATGGGGGCGTACAGGAACGCATCGAGCGCCTGCTCGACGGCCTCGTCCAGGGGGGTCTTGTCAGCGCTCACGACGAGGCATGTTCGCGGCAGGGACGCCGGGCGCGCCAGTTTCGCACCCTTTCACGCACCGTCGCGGACGCCGTGGGTGTGGACGACGAGCACGTCGCACGGTGCGTGGTGCAGGACGCTGCTGGCGACGCTGCCGAGCAGGAACCGGGCGCTCCCCGTGAGGCCCACCGAGCCGACCACGATGAGGTCGGCGTCGAAGGTGTCGGCGGCTTCCAGGAGCTCTTGGGCGGGATCGCCCTCGAGCGCCTGCACGACCACGTCGCCCACGCCCTTCTGGCTGGCCAGCTCGCGCCCGTGCCGGGCGTGGCGCTCGGCCTCGTTCGGGTCGGTGGCCATCCAGCGGACGTCCTCGGGGATGCGCTCGTCGGGCGCGCCGTCCTTGCGCTCGAACGCCGTGACGATGACGAGCCGGGCGGTGTCGGCGGCGGCCAGGTCGATCGACTGCTGCACGGCCCGCTCGGCCGAGCTCGAGCCGTCGGTGCCCACCACGATCGTTCGGTACGTCATGTCGCTCCCGGGGTCAGACGCAGTCGACGCACAGGGCGGTCTCGCCCTCGGCGAGCTGGCCCATGGGCTTGAGGATGAAGCACGACTGGCACAGGAACTCGTCCTCGCGGCGGGGTTGGATCTTGCCGCTGGGGGCGCCCTTGCCGGCGTCGACCTCCTCCTCGTCCTCGTCCTCGTCCTCGTCGTCGCCGGCGGCGATGCGGTCCTTCAGGATCTCGTCGAGGTCGGCCTCGACGTCGTCGAGGTCGAGGTCCTCGTCTTCGTCTTCGTCCTCGTCGTCGCGGCGCCGGGCGCGGCGAGGCTCCTCGTCCTCGTCGTCGTCCTCGGTCTCCTCCTCGTCGGTGAGGGCGTCCTCGTCGACGGCCTCTTCCTCGAAGTCCTCCTCGAGGTCCTCTTCGAGGTCGTCGGCCTCGAGGTCCTCGTCCAGCTCGCCCGCGTCGAGGTCGTCCTCGACCAGCTCTTCTTCTTCGTCAGCCATTGGCGCTCCAACCGGATGTGGCGTGGCGGCGGATCATAGACACACCGCGTTGGTGGGTGGGCCCGGTCGCGGGAACCTATCGGTCCGTCCGCGGGATTCCACAACGCCGTTCCCGCGGGGCGGCGGGCGACCCCGGGCCCGGTGCGGTCATCCCTCCCCGCCGGCCGCCGGGGCCGTCGTGGAGGTCGTCGGGGAGGACGTGGGGGGTTCCTCGGGCGGCTCGTCGCCACCCTCGGCGGGGGCTGCGGGCTCGGCTCCCCCACCACCCATGTCGCCGCTGGTGGCGATGTCGACGACGTTGTCGACCAACCACTCGCCGTCGATGCGCAGCAGCGCGAGCTGCACGTAGCGATCGGTCTCCGACCGGGCGAGCTCGCCGCCGGTGAGGTCTCGGTCGTACACCACGACCACCTCGACCCCGCCCCGCTCCTCCTCGCCGACGAAGATGTCGGTGACCTGCGTGACTGCGTCGAGCTCGCTCTCGGCGATGAGGGATCGCAGACCCGACTCGACGTCCTCGACCTCTTCGGCGAAGCCGCCGGTGGAGAGGTCGAGCACGTCGTCCTTCCACTCGTCGAGGGCGTCGTGCTCGAAGGTGAGGAACCGCTCGGCGAAGCGCCCGGCGGCGAGGCGGATCTCCCGGTCGGCTGCTCCGTCGCCCCCGCCGTCGCCGTCCATGGTGAGGGCCACGACGGCCAGCACGCCGAGGGCCATGGCGACCATGAGAGCGACCACGAAGGCGCCGGCGGGCACGGTGCGGCGCGGCCGGGGATCGGCCGTGGGCGTCTGGTCGTCTTCGGTCATCGGAGGGCTCGGCGTCGGGCAAGCAGGCCGAGGCCGATGCCGCTGGCGAGCACGACGGCCGCGGCGGCGCCGGGCCGGTCGTCGGATGCAGGCGTGTAGGGGACGGCAGCGATGGCGGCCTGCCCCTCCACCGAGGCGGCGGCCCCGCCGCCGGCCCCGCGGGGCTCGAGCTCGGAGACGCACGGCGAGATCTCCGGAACGGGGGGCAGCTCCTTGGGCGGGATGTACTGCTCGGGCGGGTTCACCGTGTCGACGAGCGTGTTCGTGCGGACCCAGACGCCGTCGGGCTCCTCGTCCCGGGTCAGGAACACGTACTCGAACGCGGTGGGCCCGCGCTCGAGGGTGGTGGCGAGGTGACCGAGGTTCTCGTCGGTGGTGGTCACGTCGATCACGGAGTCGAGGTCCTTGAACACGCAGTCGAGGTCCTTCTTCACGTCGCCCACCAGGTCGGCCGTCTGCTGGAGCAGCTCGTTGCCGCGGTCGAGCAGCACCCGCGTGTCGGGCTCGACGTTGCGCAGGGACTTGCCGACCGCCGCGAGGTCGCGCAGGGCGGAGGAGAGCGACTCGCGCCGCTCGGTGACCGTGCGGGTGAGGCGGGTGCTGTTGGCGCTGAGGCTGTCGAGCAGCTCGGTGCGTTCGGCGAAGGTCTGGAGGAGCGCATCCGAATCGACGGTGAGGTCGCGCAGGGTGTCGCCGCGGCCGTCGAGAGCCACGGCGAGCTCGTGGATCAACGTGCGGGTCTGGGCGGGGTCGACGGCGCTGAGCACCCGGGACGCGGATCGCAGGAGCTCGGAGAACTCGAGCGGCACGGAGGTCTGCTCGAGCGGGATGACGTCGCCGGGCTCGATGTAGGGCCCGCCGTCGTCGTAGCTGTCGGGGGGCTGGAAGTCGATGTAGGGCTCGCCGACGGCCGACTTGCGGAAGATGCGGGCCTGGGAGCCGGCCGGGATGCGCTTGCCCCGGTCGATGTTCATGGTGATCAGCACCTGGTCGTCCACCAGCTCGACGTCCTCGACGTCGCCGTAGTGGATGCCCAGGTAGGCGACCTCGGAGCCGGAGGACACGCCCGCCGTGCCCGCGAACTCGCCCTGGATCTCGTAGGGCCGCTCGAGGAACTCGAAGCTGATGATGTTGTTGACCGCCCACCACAGCATGAGGACGAACACGCCGAGGAAGGCGACGAGGTTGATGGCGACGCGGCGTGACATCTACTCGGTGACCTCGAACATGCCGTAGACCTGGGCGAACCGGTCGGGGACGCCCTTGGGGATCTTCACGGCGAACTGGCTGACCCAGCGGAGCAGCTCGGCCACCTGGCCCTGGTTGCGGTCGACCTCGGCCAGGATGGCGTCGACCTGCTTGATCTGCGTGTCGACCTGGGTCAGGTACGGGCCCAGGATGTTGTCGTTCTGCACCTTGGCGAGCCGAGTGAGCTCGCGGATGGCGTCGACGGCGACGTCGCGGTTGTCGGCCAGGACCTTCGCCGTCTCCGAGAGGTTGCGCAGGAGCTGGTCGAGCTCGCCGGACGACTCGGCGAAGGTGCGGGTGGCCCCGGCCATCGCCTCGATGATGCGGCCCAGCTCGTCGGTCTGGTCGGCGAGCGTGCCCGACACGGTGCTCAGGTCCTCGACCAGCGAGGTGAGCTCGACGGCGCGGTCGCCGAACCCGACCGCGCCCGTCTCGACCAGTGTGGCGACGTCGGTGGACACCACCGCGCCGAGGATCTCGACGGCCTGCTCGGTGACGAACTCGAGCTCCGGCGCCTGCGCCGTCCGCTCCAGCACGTCGCCGTCGCGGAGGTCGGTGCCCGCCATGGGGTTCTCCTCGTCGAGGGGGCGCAGCTCGACGAACTTCTCGCCGAGCAGGGACGTGGTGCGCAGCAGGGCGAGCGACTCGGCCGGGACGAAGACGCCGTCCTTGAGCGACATCGTCACCTCCGCGCGGTAGTCGTCGGTGAGCTCGATGTGGGTGATGGACCCGACGCGCACGTCGGCCACCTGCACGGAGTGGCCGACGACGAGGTCCCCGACGTCGTCGAACACGGCGGTGACCTCGCGAGAGCCCCGGATGTTGCCGGGGAGGGAGCACGAGCCAGCCAGCAGGCCGGCCGCCACGAGGGCCGCGAGGTGGCGCAGCGTGCGACGGCTCACGACGACACCCCCAGGAACGTGGCGAGGAACGAGTCGAGCAGCGAGCGGTCGTCGCGGGGCGTGTCGGCCCGGGGCACCTGGCGTTCGACCCGCACGGTCGGCGACCCGAGCAGGCCGAGCACGTCGTCGATGGGCGTGGTGGGGCGCGGCAGGTCGGCCTCGACCGGCTCGGCGCCGTCGTCGAGTCCGCCGACCGGGTCCGCGCAGTTCACGTCGACGGGCAGGCACGGGAACGGCAGCCCGACCTCGTCGAACAGCGGCTGCAGGGCCTCTTGGACGAGGGGCGAGAAGCTGTTGCGGAGATCGAGGGCCCGGAGCGTCGGGTTGTAGGCGTCGATGAACCCGTCGATCTGCTGGGCCCCGCCCTCGACGAGCGCGTCGACGCCGTCGAGGTTCTGCTCGATGCTCTCGGTGAGCCGCTGCAGGATCGCCACGTCCGTGCGCAGTCGCACCGCGTGCTCGGACACCAGGTCGAGGCCGCCGTCGGACAGGTGGGCGAGGCTGCGGACCAGCGTCTCCACCTCCTCGCGCTCCTCGGCCAGCACGTTCGCCACCACGGCGAAGTCGTCCATCACCTGGGCGAGCTGGCTCTCGCGGCTGAGCAGCGTGGCCGTGAAGTCGTCGAACCGCTCGGCGATGCGGATGATGGTGTCGTCGTTGTCCTCGATGTTGCCGACGAGCCGCGACAGCTCGTCGAGCGCCGAGCCGAGCCGCTCGCCCTGCCCGTCGAGCGCCGTGGCGGCGTTGTCGATGAGGCGCCCGACGCCCTGGGGCTCGAGGGCGTCGAGGAACTCCTTGAGGGAGGCCAGGGCCTCGTCGGGCTCGACCGGGACCACGGTCTCCTCGATGGGGATCTCGTGGCCGTCGCGGGCGAGCTCGTCGCCCTGCTCGAAGGCCGGGAACAGCTGCACCCGGCGCTCGCCGATGAGCGACTGGGGCACGATGGCGGCGCGCACGTCGGACGGCAGGGCCACGTCGGAGTCGACGGCCATCGTGACCCGCACCCGGTCGCCTTCGACGAGGATGTCGGTCACCTCGCCGGCGGGCAGGCCGAGCACCTGCACGGAACCCGACTCGTAGAGCGAGACGGCTCGCGGGAAGTAGGCGACCACCTCGTAGGTGTCGCCACCGCCGGGGAGCGCGCAGCCCGAGAGCGCCGTGCTGGCGGCGAGCAGCGCCGCGAGGGCGCGGCGGCGCATCATCCCTCCACCCCCAGCAGGACGCCGTAGACGTCCTGGAGGGCCTCGATGGCGTCGGGGCCCGCGCTGCGGATGAAGATGTCCTGCCACGGGCCCTGGCCGCCGCCCCGGGACTGCAGCAGGATGCCGGGCCCGAGCCAGGCGAGGGCGCGGTCGATGTCGTCCTGCTGGGCGGCGACCACGTCGAGGGTGGGCGCCAGGGCGTCGAGGGCCGCGTCGAGCTGCTGCTGGTTGGCGGAGATGATCCGGTCGAGCTCGGCGACGGTGTCGGCGCTCTCCCCCAGGACCAGGGCCAGGTCGTTGCGCCGGGCCACGAGCACCTCGAGGATGGCCTGGGAGGAGTCGAGCAGGCTGAGCAGCTCGTCGTCCTTGTCGGCGAGCGTGGCGCTGAGGCGGTCGGCCTGGCGGAGCAGGTCGTCGAACTGCTGCTCGCGGTCGTTGACGGCCGAGCCCACCCGCTCGATGCCGGTGAGCAGGTCCTCCACCGTGGCCCGCTTCCCCTCGGTGATGTCGGCGAGGTCCACGAAGAACTGGTTCAGGTCCTGGGTGTCGAGCTCCTGGACGCCCTCGGTGGCCTCTCTCGTGAGCTCGAAGATGTCGAAGGGCGTCTTGGTGCGCTCGAGCGGGATGGTGCGCTGGTCCTCGGGCAGCTCGGACACGGCCACATCGCCGTCCATCGGGTCGATGATGCGGATCTCCTTGGCGCCGAGCAGCGACGACAGGGCGATCTCCGCCCCGGCGCCGTCGCGGATCTCGGTGCCCTCGTTCACCACCCACTCGACGATGACCGCGCCGGCGTCACGGTCGACGTCGACGTCGGTGACCCGCCCGACCTTGATGCCGGCGACCTTCACGTCGTCGCCGGCACGCAGGCCGGAGGCGTCGGAGAACACGGCCTGCATCGGGTACGCCTGCTCGAGGAGGTTGAGCGTGCCGACGAGGAACGCGAAGCCGGTGGCGCCGCCGAGCAGCAGCACCGAGACCAGCCCCACGACGTAGGGGTTCATGTCGCGGAAGGACCTCACGGCGCACCCCCCACCAGCGAGAGCACCGCCGCGCCGCCCGTCCGCCGGTTCGGTCGGTAGGCCACGGGATCGCCGGCGCCGTTGCCCTGGACGCTGTCGAGGCCGGGCACGATGGGGTACGGGCACGGCGGCGGGGACACCGCCAGGCACAGGATGGCCTGGTTCAGGAACTCGCCGTTCGACGCGGCCAGGAACGCCGCGGAGCCGTTGTCGTCGAGCTGGTCGAGGGCGGTCTCCACGGCGGGCAGCTCGCCCTGGACCGTGCCGAGGGTGTTCGCGAGGCGGGCGATGATGCGGTCGATCTCGCCCCGGTTGGCCTCGAGGATGCCGGAGAAGTCGCGGTTGAAGGCCCCCATCTCCGTGACCGCCTGGTCGATGAGCGCGGTGTTGTCGCTGAACGTGCGGGCGAGGGCGGCGAGGTTGTCGAGCATGGTCTCGATCTGGGTGTCGCGGTCGGCGATGGTGCGGGACACGACCTCGAGGTTGTCGATGAGCCCGGCGATGGCCTGGTCGCGCTCCCCCAAGCCCTTGGCCACGACGGCGAGGTCGTCGATGGCCTTGCTGACGTCGGCCGCGTTGCCCTCGAGCGCCTTGGTGACGCTGCCGAGGAACTCGTTCACCTTCCCCTCGTCGATGGCGGCCACGATGGGCCCGAGGCGGTTGAACAGCTCGCCGATGTCGATCACGTTGGTGGTCTTGTCGATGACGTCGCCGTCCTCGAGGGCGGTGGGTGCCTCGCCCGGGTACAGGTACACGTACCGCTGTCCGATGAGGTTGCGCCACCGCACGGCGGCCGAGGAGTCGGTCGGCAGCTTGCGGTCCTCGTCGAGCTCCATCGTCACCACCGCTTGGCCCGACTCCACGTCGATGCCGGTGACCTTGCCGACCGCCACGCCCGCGACCTTCACGTTGTCGTTCACGAGCAGCCCCGTGGCGTCCTCGAAGGAGGCGGTGAGCGTGTAGGTGGGCTCGCCGCGACCGACCAGGCCGCCGATGGTGGTGTTTCCGATGGTGGACGCCAGGTACACGGTGAACAGCAGGCACAGGGCCACGAACAGCCCGAACTTGATGGCGGTGCGGGTCATCGACCGCCACCTCCGAGGATGCCGAGCAGCCCGTCGTCCTCGGCGTCGTCTCCACCGTCTCCACCACCACCACCACCGAGGATGTCCTCGATGGGAGCCGTGGGCTCGTCGCCGCCGCCGAGCACGTCGTCGAGCAGGTCTTCGATGGGCTTGGTGGGACCGCCCCCGTCCTCGGGCGGCGGGCTCTCGTGACCTTCCAGGGCGGCGCCGGGGCTGATGAGGGACTTCACGGCCCCCATGAGCGTGCCGTCCCCGGCCTCGACGCGGATCACCTCGGCGATCGTGCGGGTGTAGAGGGTGACGCCCCGCAGCAGTGGCTGCACCTGGCCCCGGCGGTCGAAGAGGACCTGCAGCGACCGGGAGCCGTTGGTCAGCGCGTTGGTGGTGAACTCCTCGTTGGCCTCCAGCAGGTCGGCGAGGTCGCCGGCGAGGCGGCCCGTGTTCCGCAACGCGGAGTTCAGCTGCCCGCTGCGATCGTTGAGCGTGGGGAGGACCGCGTTGAGGTCGACCGCGCCCGCCACGACGTCGGGGGCCAGGCCCTCCAGCTCCTCGGACAGCAGGGCCAGGTCGGAGGTGAACTGGCGGAACTCGGCGTCGTTGGAGGCGCCCAGCTCGGCGAGGGTGGCGCCGTTCACGATCGAGCGGTTGATGTTCTCGCCGAGACCCCGGCCGGCGGTGGCGAGCTCGTCGAGCACGACCGCCAGCTCGGCGGGGTCGACCGCCTCGAGCACCGGGTACGCGTCGGCGAGCACCCGCTCGAGCTCGAAGCCGCCGAGCGTGTCGGTGATCTCCCCGCCGTCGCCGAGGTAGGGGCCGGTGGTCTCGTCGTCGCCGAGGTCGATGTCGACGTACTTCTCCCCGAACAGGGTCTTGGGCCGGATGACGGCCGCCGCCGTCTCCGGGATGCGGACGCCGTCGTCGATGCGCAGGCGGACGACGGCCTCGTTGTCCACCAGCTGGATGCCGGTGACCTCGCCGACGTTCACGCCCCGCACGGCGACGCTGCTGCCCTCGTTCAACCCCTGCCCCGCGGCCGCGAAGGTGCCCCGCAGCTCGTAGCCGCCTTCGAACGCGCCGAACGACGCCTTGATGCCCACCGTGACGAGGGCGGTGAGCAGGAGCAGCCCGATGGCGCCGGAGACGATCCGCTGGTTGCGTTCCGTGGTGAGCCGCACGTCAGTACCCCGTCAGGCTCACGGTGTTGCCGCCGCCCCAGAACACCAGGGACAGCACCAGGTTGAAGATGACCACCGCCACGATCGACAGGCGGATCGCCCGGCCGACCGCCACGCCCACGCCCGCGGGGCCGCCGGTGGCGTAGAAGCCGTAGTAGCAGTGGATGAGCGCCACCAGGACGGCGAAGACGCACGCCTTCACCAGGCTGTAGAAGATGTCGATGGGCGGCAGGTAGAGGCGGAAGTAGTAGTCGTAGACGCCCGGCGACAGGCCGAAGAACTCGGTGGTGACCAGCTTCGTGGCGAAGAAGCTGGCGAACAGCGAGATGAGGTACAGCGGCACGATGGCCACCAGGGCGGCCAGCACGCGGGTGCCCACCAGGTAGCTGATGGGCCGGACGGACATGACCTCGAGGGCGTCGATCTCCTCGGAGATGCGCATGGCGCCGAGCTCGGCGGTGAAGCCGGCCCCCACCTGGGCGGCGAACGCGACGCCGGCGATGAGCGGCGTGACCTCACGGGTGTTGGCGAAGGAGCCGACCAGCCCGGTGAACGCCTCGGCGCCGATCTGCTCGAGGCCGGCGTAGCCCTGGAGGCCCACGTTGGCGCCGGTGAAGAACGACATGGAGAAGATGACGAAGACCATGCCGGCGCCCACGATGAGCGCTCCGGCGCCGACCGTGATGTCGGACACGAGGTTGAACACGACGTTGCGGTACTTCAACCGGACGATGAGCGTGGCGCCGATGTCCCACAGCACGCGGCCGTAGAAGGTGAGCTGCTTGCCCACGTCCTCGAGGCTGTTGCCCACGGACGTGCCGAGGTGCTGGACCGGACGGGTGAGCCTGGTGACTGCTGCCATCTGCTGCTCCGGTCAGAACTTCGGCGGCACGAGCGCGAAGTAGAGGGACGTCATGACGAGGTTGGTGAAGAAGATGAGGATGAAGGTGATGACCACGCCCTGGTTCACGGCGTCGCCGACGCCCTTGGGCCCGCCCTTCGCGTAGATGCCCTTGTAGCAGGACACCGTCGCGGCGATGAACCCGAAGACCACCGCCTTCAGCAGCGACGAGTACAGGTCGGGCAGCTGCACCAGCGACGTGAAGCCCTGGAAGTAGGCCCCGGGCGTGACCTTCTGGATGACGACGTTGAAGAAGTAGCCGCCGGCGATGCCGGCCATCGAGACCAGCGACACCATGAAGAGCCCCACCGTGGCCGCGGCGTAGAGCCGGGGGGTGACCAACCGGTGCACCGGGTTGATGGCCATGACCTCCATGGCGGCCAGCTCGTCGCGGATCTTGCGGGACCCGAGGTCGGCCGTCATCGCCGAGCCGCCGGCGCCGGCGATGAGCAGGGCCGTGGCCACCGGTGCGGCCTCGCGGACGATGGCGAGCACCATGGCGGCGCCGGTGGTGGACTCGGCGCCGAGCTGGCGGGAGAAGGTGCCCACGTGCAGCGCGATGACCGCGCCGAACGGGATGCTGATGAGCACGACGGGGATCGAGCACACCTTGGCGATGAACCAGCACTGGGCCAGGTACTCGCGCCACCACGTCTTGAAGTCCCACGTCCGGCGGAACCCCTCGAGGGAGATCGCGAACATGTTGCCGGTCTCCCGGACGACGAACTGCGCCTTGCCGATCATGCGTGCAAGACCCTCAGACGGTGAGCACGCCGTAGTCGTCGACGTCGCGGCCCTCGGCCTCGAGCCGGCGCCGCTCGCGATCCATGAGGTCCTTCTCGACCTCGGTGCGCTCGTCGGCCAGCTCGTCCATGCCGATCGGGCCCATGGCCCGGCCGGCGAGGAACTGGCGGATCAGCGGGTTGTCGGTGGTCCGCATCTCCTCCTTGGAGGCGAACTTCACCAGGTTCGCCTGGTAGAGCACCGCGATGTAGTCGGAGGTGCGCATCACCGAGGCGATGTTGTGCGTGATGATCAAGAAGGTGGCGCCGGTCTCCTCCTGGATCTTCTTCACCAGCTCGTCGAGGTAGGACACGCGCACCGGGTCGAGGCCCGAGTCGGGCTCGTCGAACAGGATGATCTCGGGGTCCATGGCCAAGGCCCGGGCCAGGCCGGCGCGCTTCTTCATGCCGCCGGACACCTCGCCGGGGAACTTCTTCATGTGGTCGAGCAGGCCGACGAGGCTGGCCTTCTCGAGGACGATCTCCTTGATCTCCTTCTCGGACTTCTTGGTGTGCTCGCGCAGCGGGAAGGCGATGTTGTCGAACATGTTCATCGACCCGAACAGCGCGCCGTCCTGGAACAGCACGCCGAACTTGCGCCGGACCCGGTAGAGGTCCCGCTCCCCCATCGAGACCGTCTCCTCGCCGTCCACCCAGATCTCGCCCCGGTCGGGGCGCAGCAGGCCGATGACGTTCTTCAGCAGCACCGACTTGCCGGTGCCGGAGGGGCCCATGACCGCGGAGATCTTGCCGCGCGGGATGTCGAAGGAGATGTCCTGCAGGACGGTGTGCGACCCGAAGCTCTTCGTCACGTTGCGCAGCGAGATCGCAGCATCCATGGGGCTACCTCGGGTGTGGTCCAGCGGGGGTTCGACGACGTCCCGGGCCCGATCGATGCTCCCGTGACGGATGGCACGCTCCCGGACAGGTGACGGTAACACCTGCCACCTGACCGGGTGGTGTCGGGCCCACTGTGCGAAGTGCACGGAGGCAGGGGCAAATCGGGTCGGACCTGGGCGACCTGCACGAACGTTCGCCGGGCAGGCGGCGGTTCCCTTCCCTGTGAGAGATGTCACAGAACCGGCCCAAGCGCGGGTCGGCCCGCCGCACTGGGGGGGGTGGGCGGGCCGACGGCTCCCGCTCGGGCTGGCCGCAACCGGATTCGCGTGGCGAGGGCGGGGGCGGGCCCGCCGACGCCCGCCGGTCAGCAGCTGCTGCGCCGCAGCGGGTACGGGTTGACGGCGTTCACACCGCCGGGGTGGACCTCGAAGTGGAGGTGGGGGCGGCTGCCCCTGGCGTTGCCGGAGTCGCCCACGTAGCCGATGACGTCGCCGGCCGAGACCTGGCCGGTGGCACCGAAGGCGTCCATGTGGCTGCCGAACCAGAGGGTGCCGTCGCTGGCGGTGAGGCGGAACTGCTTGCCGCCGATGGTGCCCACGGCGGTGTCGAGCCGACCGGACGCCGGGGCCCGCACCGGGGTGCCGCGTGGCGCGAACAGGTCGGTGCCGGCGTGCGAGCGGCCGCCGCTGCGGGGGAAGCCCCAGTCGTTGAAGAAGCTGGCGCCTGCGACCGGGCACACGATCCCGCCGCCGCCCCCGCCCGAGGAGCCGGGGATGGTGAGCTTCTGGCCGACGCGGATCCGGTTGGGGTCGGTGATGCCGTTGGCCGACGCGATGGCCGAGGACCGCACGCCGTGGCGGCTGGCGATGCTGGCCAGCGTCTCGCCGCTGGCCACCACGTGGGTGCCGCCACCGGAGCTGCCGCCGGCGCCGGGCAGCCCGCCCGGGTTGAACAGCACGAGCCGGGTCGTGGCGTAGATGCGACCGTCGACCAGGCCGTTCCAGGCGATGAGGTCCTGGCTGGACAGCCCGTAGCGAGCGGCGATGCCGGCGATGGTGTCGCCCGGCTGCACCGTGTGCCGCTGGCCGGGCAGCTGCTTGCCGCTGCCGCCCGACGTCGAGATCGGCCGGGGGGCGCTGCTGCCGCCACCGGATGCGGCCAGGACCTTCAGGTCCCGCCCGATCACGATCAGGTTGGGGTCGGTGATGCCGTTGGCGGCGGCGAGCGCCCGGACCGTGGTGCCGTGGCGGGCGGCGATCGTCGCCAGCGTGTCGCCGGCGCGCACGGTGTAGGTGCTCGTGCTCGACCCACCGGAGCCGGAGCCCGCGGAACCGCCACCGGGGATGGTCAGCTCCTGGCCGGCGATGATCAGGTCGGGATCGGCGAGTCCGTTGGCCTCGACGAGCGCCCCGACCGTGGTGCCGTGGCTGCTGGCGATCCCGCTGAGCGTCTCGCCGTTCCGGATGACGTGGGTCCCGGACGCGGCGAGGGCGAAGACGCCGACCGCTGCCAGTGCACAGATGTCTCGCGGGCGAAGTGGCACGCGCACGTTTCATTGCCTCCTGCGGTCTCCGCCCGCTCGGATGCGGGCCGAAACCTACCGAAGCCCCAACACCAACTCAACCCCCAAGTTCAACATCAACCTCACCTACAACGCGAGGAACCGCAACACCCACAGAAACTGGACGCGGAGGCTGTGCACACGGGCTTCGTGCGCAGAATCCGCGTCCAGTTTCCAGCAGTCGCGCCAGGAGAGGCGGCTGAAGATGCCGCCAGAGCAACCGTGTTACGTGCGGTCCGAACGCCGGGCCTCGGCGGCCCGCTCGGCGTCGAGCCGCTCCAGCGCCGGCTCGGCCGAGTGGTCGACGAACCGCATGCTCTCGGCGATGGCCCGGTGGCCGGCCTGCTCGGCGATGAGGCGGTGCATCTCCTGGGCGACGCGCCGGTAGGCCGGGTGCCCCTGCGGGGTCGAGCGCAGCTCGAGCACGTGCATGGCCGCCCTCGCGTTGAGGTGGAGGTAGAACCGCACCTTGTAGGCGAGGGCGACGGCGTAGCTGGCCTGCTCGGGGAAGTCGTCGGCGAGCGCGTCGTACAGCGTCTTGGACCGGGCCATGGCGTCGTCGAACGCGGTGGTCTGGCCGGCGGCGTCGACCGCCTCGGGCCGCACGTAGCCGTGGCGGGGCGTGAGCTTCTGCCAGTCGAGGGTGAGCATCCGGTGCCGCTGCAGGTCGCGGAACGCGCCGTAGTCGGCGAGGATGTCGAAGCGGTAGTACGACCGCTCGAGGGCCCTCCCCGGCTTGTGGCGGCGGTTCTTGCGGTCGCCCTCGTAGGCCCGGATCACGGCGAGGCGGTCCTCGACCCCCATGGCCCGCACCCGCGCCTCGAGCTGGGTCTCGGGCAGGTCGGTGTAGGCGTACAGCATCGACGCCACGGTCTTGATCTCGGCGTCGGGGTCGAAGTCGACCAGCGTGACCTCGGCGACGGGCTCGGGTGCGACGTCGGGGCCGAGCAGCCGGTCGGCGACGGCGGCCATGGCCGACTCGCGGTCCTCGAAGTAGTCGCGCCACACCTCCCCCCGGTCGGGAAGGTCGACCCGGCGCAGGAACGACGGGATGACCTTGCGCAGCTCGGTGAGCATGAGGTCGGCGTAGGCGCGGGCCTCGGGCAGCGGGTGGGCGCGCATCCGGTAGAGCAGCAGCTCGTAGCTCTGGCCCGTGCCGTAGATGCCGACGTTCGACAGCGACGAGGCGGGCAGCATGCCCCGGATGGCGTCGAGGGCCTTGGCCTTGATGGCCTGGCGGTACACGAAGTCGGAGTCGTCGGGGCTCTTCGGGAACTGCTCCCGGAAGAAGTCCTGCATCACCGGGACCAGGTCGGCGTAGGCGTCGAACATGCGGTCCATCTCGCCGACGTAGCGCAGGGCGAGCGGCGAGCCGAGCACCTCGGGGTCGCGGTAGTAGCGGTACCGGCCGCCGAGGCGGGCGTCGTAGGCGATGTAGCGGGTGGACTGCTCGAGGTACGCGGCCAGCCGCCCCCACTCGAGGACCTTGGTGAGGATGTTCGAGGCCTGCTCGCACGCCAGGTGCACGCCGCCGAGCTGGGCCACGGAGTCGTCGCCGTACTCGAGGAACACCTTCTGGTAGAGCTGCTCGGCCCGCTCGAGCCCGACCGTGGCGTCGACCGTCTGGTCGCCGGTGATGTCGAGGTCGCCGACGAACTCGTCGAGGAACAGCCGGCGCAGCGACTTCGGCGACCGCGAGTAGCGGGCGAACAGGGCGCCCTTCACCACCTCGGGGAGGTTCACGAGGGCGAAGACCGGGCCGTCGAGGTTCGTGAAGTACCGCCGGAGGATGTCCTGCTCCTCCTCGGTGAACTCCTCGGCGATGTAGACGGCCACGGCGGCAGATGCTACGGGCTCGGTGGCCGCGGGCTGGTGACCACCGAGCGTGCCCGCGGGACCGGGCTCACCCGGCCTCCGCGAGCCGCCGCCGGTGCTCGGCCCGGGCGGCGTCGAGCAGGTCGGATCGCAGCCACAGGTCGGCGATCGTCCAGGCCATCGCCTTGGCACCGTCGATGACCGCCCGGTCGCCCAGGGGTCCGCCGGCGAAGCCCTCGAAGGCCTCGGTGTGGATGGCCACGCCCGGGTCGGCGGCCTGGATCATGGGGTGGATGGAGGGCACCTCGTAGGAGACGTTGCCCATGTCGGTGGAGCCCACCACCCCGCCGACCGCCGCCGGGTCGAGGACCTCTCGCCCGAGCACGGCGGCGTTGGCGGCGTAGGCGTCGATGATGGCGTCGATGTCGACCATGTCGGCGTAGGGCGGCTCGAGCCAGTCGAGCTCCACCTCGCAGCCCGCGGCGGCCGCCCCGGCGTGCACGCAGGCGGCGAAGCGCTCCTTGAGCGCCTCGAGGCCGGCGACCGTGGGCGAGCGGACGTACCACTCCATGGCCGCGCGGGACGGGACGATGTTGGGCTTGTCGCCGCCGTCGGTGAAGACCCCGTGCAGGCGCTCGGCCGGACCGATGTGCTGGCGGAGCGCGGCGACGTTCACGTAGGCGAGCACCGCGGCGTCGAGGGCGTTGCGGCCCTTCTCGGGCGCCGCGGCGGCGTGGGCCGACTCGCCCCGGAAGCTGACGGCGCACCGGTGGATGGCGATGGCGTCCATGGAGCGCAGGTCGGCGCCGGCGGGGTGCACCATCATCGCGGCGTCGACGTCGGCGAAGGCGCCGGCGCGGACCTGGAGGACCTTGCCTCCCCCGCCCTCCTCGGCGGGCGTGCCGACGATGGTGACCCGGCCCCCGCACGCGTCGGCGACGGCCGCGGCGGCCAGGCCCGCCCCCAAGCCGGCGGCGGCGATGATGTTGTGCCCGCACGCGTGGCCGATGCCGGGGAGCGCGTCGTACTCGAGGCAGACGGCGATGTTCGGACCGGTGGAGCCGGCCCGGGCCTCGAAGGCGGTGTCGAGCCCGTGGGCGTGGCGCTCGGCCGGCACCCCCTCCCGGTCGAGCACGTCGCACAGCAGGTCGTGGGCGTGCTTCTCCTCGAAGTTCAGCTCGGGGTCGGCGTGGATGCGGTGCGACACGTCGAGCAGCAGGTCGGCTCGGCGGTCGATCTCCTCGGCCATGCGCTGCTTGACGGCATCCAGGTCCATGGGGCCGAGAGTAGGTCCGGAATTCGCTGGCCGCCGACCGGCGCCGGTGTGACACTCCGGCGCATGGCGAGCATCGAGGTCCACGAGCTGCGGGAGGACCGCCCCGACCTGCTGGAGGCGCTCGCCGTCGTCCGGGAGGAGACCGACCGGGAGGTGAACCCTGACGACCCGCCCGCACCGGTCGCAGAGCTGGCCGGCGAGCTCTTCTCCAGCTCCGCCGTGGTCGAGCGCCGGGGCTGGCTCGCCACCCTCGACGGCGAGCCCGCCGGCGAGCTCACCGTGGCGTCCGAAGGGTCGCCCGAGAACCGGCACCTGTTCGACGTCGAGTGGCTCGCCACCCGGCCGGCGATGCGTCGCCAGGGTGTGGCCGATTCCCTGTTGCGGACCGCCCTGGCGTGGGCGGCGCGCGACGGTCGCACCTCGTTCGTGCTCTGGGCGCCCACGATCCCCGACGGCTCCGGTGCCGGCTACGCCCAGCGCTGCGGGCTGGCGCTGGCCCAGGTCGAGCGCTGCAGCCGGCTCCGCATCGCCGACCTGGACCGCGGCCTCATCGACCGCTGGCTCGCCGAGGGGCGGAGTCGCACCGACGGCTACCGCCTCGTCCAGTTCGTCGGCCCGGCGCCGGACGAGCACCTGGAGAGGGTCGCCGCCGCCCACCGGGCGATGGAGGACATGCCCACCGACGACCTGGAGTGGACGATCCCGACGATGACGCCGGAGAAGGTCCGTTCCCGCGACGAGGCGTGGGCGCAGGCCGGCTGGGTGTACGTGTCGACCCTCGCCGTCGCCTCCGACGGTGCCACCGCCGGCCTCTCCGAGCTGGGCATCAACACCCACCGGCCGGAGCTCGCGTCCCAGGGCGACACGGGGGTGCGTGCCGAGCACCGCGGCCGCGGCCTCGGCCGGTGGCTGAAGGCGGAGAACCTCCGCTTCGCCCTGGAAGCCGAGCCGCGCATCCGCGTGGTGGAGACCTACAACGCCGAGACGAACCCGTGGATGCTGGACATCAACGTGGCCATGGGCTTCCGGCCCCACGTCGGCTACGAGGCGTTCCAGGGCCAGGTCGCCGACGCCCTGCGCGTCGTGGAGGGCGTGCCGGTGGGGTGACGGTCAGGCCGGGTGGCGCAGGACGACCTTGCCGAGCTGCTCGCCGCTGCGCAGCCGCTCGAGCGCCGCCGGGTAGTCGGCCCGGTCGAACACCTCGTCCACGGCGACCGGCAGGCCCTGCGCCACCAGGCGGGTGACCGCGTCGAACTCCTCGTAGGAGCCCATGGTGGAGCCGATGATCTCGATCTGCTTGAAGAACAGCTTGGGCAGGTCGACCTCCACCTTCTGGCCGGACGTGCCGCCGCAGACCACGAGCCGCCCCCCGGGCACCAGCGAGCGCACCGAGGCGTCCCACGTCGCCGGGCCGACCGACTCGACCACGACGTGGGCCTTCACCGGCCACTGCGGATCGGAGGAGTCGAAGCCCGCCGTGGCGCCGAGGGCCACCGCCTGGTCGATCTTCGCCTGCTCGCGGGAGGTGACGTAGACCTCGGCGCCCATCCGCAGCGCGAGGGCGAGTGCGGCCATCGACACGCCGCCGCCGATGCCCACGACCAGCACGGTCTCCCCCGCCGCCAGCCGCGCCCGCCGGAGCATGCGGTAGGCCGTGAGGGTGGCCAGGGGGTAGGCGGCGCACTCCTCCCAGCTCCGCCCCTCGGGGCGCGGCACGACGTTGTGGGCGGGGACGACGACGCCGTCGGCGTGGCCGCCCCAGCGCTGCTCCCCCAGGATCTGGAACCCGCGCCCGAGCGGCGAGTCGTTGCCGAGTCGGACGATCGACTCGAAGGGGGCCACCGCCGGGTTCACCACCACCTCGGTCCCGACGTCGACGTGCGCCCCGGCGCCGACAGCGTCGATCACCCCGGCCACGTCGCAGCCCGGCACGTGGGGCAGCGCCGGCTTGGGCAGGCCGCGGGTGAGCCAGTGGTCCATGTGGTTGAGCGCAGACGTGACCGGGCGGACCCGCACCTCGCCGGGCCCCGGCTCAGGGGTGTCGATGGTGCCGAAGCGGTACTCGCCGGGCGACTCGTCCAGGATCCAGGCGTCCATGGCGCCGGACCCTACGCGCGGTTCACACCACCACCATCAGCGCGTCGGGCTCGACGCGGATCGACAGGGCGCGTGCGCGACCGATGCGCTCGCCGTCGAGCCACACGTCCGTGCCCGGCGCCAGGTCGAGCTGCACGGCCTTCACCCGGCGCTCCCTGATCGCCGGGTGCGGCACGTGCGTCCCGGTCCGCAGCCGGCCCCGCGCCTTCCACCGGTCGCCCAGGGGGAGGTCGGCCTCGAGCAGGTCGAGCCGCCCGTCGTTCGGGTGCGACCGCGGGGCCACGTCCCACTCCCCCAGGTACTCGGCGTTCATGGCGGCGACGACCGGGCCGCGCCACCACGACCGGCGGGCGACGAGGTGGGCGACGAAGAAGTGCAGCGAGCCGTCGACGAGCACCTCCCCGAGGTCGACGGGCAGCTGCTGGGCGTCGGGCGAGCGCAGCCGGTCCTCGTCGCCCGTGGCCCCGCAGGTGCGGGCGAGGTCACCGGCGAGCAGCCCCAGCGCCGGGACGGGCCGGTTCGCCCGGCGGGCCTCGGTGACGGCCCGGCGCGCCTCGAGGTCGGAGCGGACCAGCACGCCGTCGTCGGGCAGGCGGCCCGGGCCGCCCCAGGTCTCGCCCTTGCGGACGGTCACGGCCCGGGGTCGACGTCGGGCGCCTCGTCCGGCTCGTCGAGGTCCTCTTCCTCCTCGACGGCCGCGGACGCCGACACGACGCCGCGCTCGAGGGCGCCGACCGCCCGCCGGGCCGTCGCCCGGGTGGTGTCGTCGGGGGCGAGCTGGGCGATCTGGCGCACCAGGTCGATGAGCTGGCGGACCGTGCGGACGAAGTCGCCGCCGGTGAGCTCGAGCTGGGTCTCCTCGAGCAGGTCGCCCAGGCCCTCGCCGGCGCACCACTCGTGGGCGACGGCGCAGAAGCCGTGGTCGGTTCCACGGGACCAGGGCAGCCCGACCTCCTCCTCCAGCTCCTGCACGCGCCGCACGATGCCGTCGATCTCCACGGCCCGGTCGCGCACCCGGTGCGAGGGGTAGCGCGGCGCCGGCGGCGGGCCGGGCGAGCGGTGCTCGTACACCAGCACGCTCGCCACGGCGGCCAGCTCGGGCGCGTCGAGCCCGTCGAAGCAGCCGTCGGCGATGGACTCGGCCACCACGAGGTCGGCCTCGTGGTACACGCCGGTGAGGAGCCGGCCCCGCTCGGTGAGCGACCAGCCCTCGACGTAGCGCAGGGCCTCCAGCACCTCGAGGACCCGGTCGAACTGCAGGCTGAGCGTGCTGGTCTGACGGCGGATGCGCCGCGACAGCTCGTCGACCTCGCCCTGGAGGCGCAGCGCGCGGTCGTGGGCGCGGAGGTGCGCGTCGGCGTCGGGGCAGGCCGCCACCGGGTGGTCGACGGGGGGCAGCTCCTCCACCGGCCGGGTGCGGGCGGGCACGCGCACCCGGGCGAGCCGGGCGGCGACCTGGGCCCGGAAGTCGTGGTCGTCGGGGAGGTACGGCTCGGGCAGGTCGATGCGGGCGAGGGTGCGGGGCGGGTCGTCGAAGTCGGGCATGCCGACCACCACCACGTCCTGGTGCTCGGTGACCGCCTTGACCCGCACGCTCCCCTTGCGGAACGCCACCGACAGCACCGCCACCCGCGGCCCGTCCTCGAGGCCGATGACGTCGCCGGGCGCGAGCGACGCGAGGGCCTGCTCGAGCTGGGCGCGCCGCACCCGCCGGGGCGCCGTGGCGCCCACCAGCTCGTGGTACTCGGCCACGTCGCCCAGCTCGCAGGTGGCCTCGGCCTGGGTGGCCCGCAGGTTCTGGCGGCGCTTGTCGAGCCGGCGCTCGAGCACCACCACCGCCTTGTCGGCCTGGTACTGCGCCAGCGACTGGTTGAGCAGGCGGCGGGCCTCGTCGCGGTCGTGGCGGCGGATGAGGTTGACCGCCATGTTGTACGTGGGCCGGAACGCGGAGCGCAGCACGAAGCTGCGGCTGGCGGCCAGGCCGGCCACCTGCCCGAAGCTGATGAACGGTGACCACAGCACGACCGCGGTGCCGTGGTCGTCGATGCCGCGGCGCCCTGCCCGGCCGGTGAGCTGGGTGTACTCGGCGGGCGTCAGCAGCTCGCGGCGCTCGCCGTTGAACTTGGTCATCCGCTCGATGACCACCGCCCGAGCGGGCATGTTGATGCCGAGGGCGAGGGTCTCGGTGGCGAACACGACCTTGACCAGGCCCTCGAGGAAGCAGGCCTCGACCGCCTCCTTGAACGGCGGCACGTGCCCGGCGTGGTGGGCGGCGACCCCGGCCTCCAGGCCGGCGAGCCATCGGTCGGCGTCGAGCGCGTCGAGGTCGGTGTCGGTGAGCGACGTGAGGTGGTCCTCGGCGATGCGCCGGATCCGTTCACGCTCCTCGGCGGTGGTGAGCCGCACGCCGGCGTCCAGGCAACCCTTCACCGCGTCGTCGCACGCGGCGCGGCTGAAGATGAACACGATGGCCGGCAGCAGGTCGTCGTCCTCGAGGACGTCGAGCACGTCGAGCCGGTTCGGCGTGTACCACGGGCTGCGCGGTCGACCGCCCCGCCCGCGCCCCTTGCCCCGCCGGCCGGGCACGCGCGTGTCGACGTCGAAGCGCTCGCCCTCGGGGTTCGGCCGGCCGTCGAGGAGCGTGTCGACGAGGTGCAGGCGGTCGCTGGTCTTGTCGCCCACCAGGTAGGTGTTGGCGAGCTCCACGGGCCGGGTCGTCTCGACGATGACGTCGGTGGGCCCGCGCACGGTGCTGAGCCAGTCGCCGATGTCGTGGGCGTTCGAGACCGTGGCCGACAGGCACACGAGCTGCACGTGCTCGGGGAGGTGGACGATGACCTCCTCCCACACGGGGCCGCGGAAGCTGTCCTGCAGGTAGTGGACCTCGTCGAGCACGACGACGGCGAGGTCGTCGAGCGGCTTGCCGGCGTAGATCATGTTGCGCAGCACCTCGGTGGTCATCACCACGACGGGCGCGTCGCCGTCGATGCTGTTGTCGCCGGTGAGCAGACCGACCTGCCCGGTGCCGTACCGGTGGCGGAGGTCGCCGAACTTCTGGTTGGACAGCGCCTTGATGGGCGTCGTGTAGAAGGCGCGCAGGCCGCGGTCGAGGGCGTCGGCCACGGCGAGGTCGGCCACCACCGTCTTGCCGGACCCGGTGGGTGCGCTGACCAGGACCGACCGCCCCTCCTGGAGCGCCTCGGCGGCCTGGCGCTGGAAGCCGTCCAGGTCGAACCCGTAGCTCTCGACCAGCGCCCTGGTGCGGGGTCCCGGGGCGGCCATCAGCCGGCGGCGGCCTCGGCGCGCCGCCGCTTCCGGGTGAGGAGGAGCCCGATGACGATGGAGGCCTCGTAGAACAGGTACATGGGGATCGACAGGATGCCGAGCGTGTAGGGGTCGCCCGACGGGGTGATGACCGCCACCAGGGCCACGATGCCGACGACGGCGTAGCGGCGCACGTTGCGCAGCGTCTGGGCCTCCAGGATGCCAGCGAGCTGGAGGAACACCAGCACGATGGGGAACTCGAAGCCCACCCCGAACGCCAGCATCATGTAGGTGATCAGCTCGAAGTAGGGCGCGGGCCGGAACTGCTGCTCGAGCCCCGAACCGCCCACGCTCACCAGGAAGTCGAGGGCCTGGTTCAGGGAGTAGAAGGCCAGACCGGCGCCCATCACGAACAGCACCAGGGCCGAGATCACGAAGGGGTAGGCCCACTTCTTCTCGTGCGAGTACAGGCCAGGCGTCACGAAGCGCCACACCTGCCACAGCAGCACGGGCATGGCGAGGGCGATGCCCCCGTAGCCGGCGATCTTCAGCCGGATCGAGAAGCCCTCGAGCGGCTCGGTCTGCAGCAGGCGGCAGTCGTCGACCGACACGCCCTGGAGGTCGCAGTACGGGTCGACGAGCAGGTCGAAGATCTGGGGGTAGAAGAACCACGCGACGGCGGCGCCGACGGCGATGGCGATGGCGGACTTGATGATGCGGCTACGGAGCTCGGCGAGGTGCTCGAGCATCGACATGCGGCCTTCGTCGGCGGGTTCCCTCACGCCGTCCATCGTCGGCTCCGAGGGCGCGAGCGGTCGCCGTGGTGTCCCGAGGCTCGCCTCATGGGGTCTGCTCGTCGGCGAGGCCGTCGGCAGGGGGCGTCGCCGGCCTGGGTGGTGGGGTCGGGTCGGGCGAGGCGGCGGCCTCGATGGCGTCGAGCTCGGCGCGGGCGGCGGCCGCGGCGGCACCGGGGTCGGGGGCGGTTCCGGCGGCCGGGTTCGTGGCCGGCGCGCTCCCCCGGTTCGCGGCCTCGGCGGCCCGCCGCTGGCGCTCGGCGTCGCGCTCGGCCTCGTCGATGGCCTCGCGCAGGTCGGTCTGGAAGCCCCGCGAGATGCGTCGGACCTCCCCGACGAACGTGCCGAGCTGGCGCAGGGCGCCTGGGAGCTTGTCGGGGCCGAGGACCACGAGGGCGACGAGGCCGATCACGATCAGCTCCATGCCGCCGACGTTGAACATGGCGCGGAGTGTACCGACGGGTCGGTTCAGCTCCCGTGGCGTCGAACGCCCTGTCGCGCCCGGTTCTCGACCACGGCGCGGTGGGTCTCGCCGAGCATGCGCAGCTCGGCCCGCAGGCCCTCGACGACCTGCTCGTCACGCAGCGAGCGGCCCACGGCCACGGCCAGCGCCGTCGCGGCGGACGCCACGACCAGGAGGGGCAACAGCCCCAGGACGGCGGCGAGCACGCCGCCTCAGTTCAGGTCGAAGGCCGAGTCGGGGCGGGAGCCCAGCAGCTGCTGCTGCCAGTCGTCACCCTCGAGCAGCTCGTGGAAGTCGAGCAGGTCGTCGTGGGTGAACGCCGGCCCGCTGCGATGCTCCCGAAGCTCCGCCGGCATGGCCCAGTGCGTGACCTCGACGCCCGAGGCCACGAGCAGGTCGACGACCCGGGGCTCGGCGTCCTTCACCACCGACATGGTGCAGCGCGGGCAGCGGAACACGTAGGTGCCGACGTTGTCGTCGACGCAGACGCGGACGTGCACGTCGTGCACCCGCAGCTCGACGTCGCCGCACTCCTCGCAGCTCGCTCTGATGCGTGTCGCCATGGTGGGCCCCTCCCGGTCCTCCGCTCTCCTGCACAACCCATCGGCAGGGGTCCGCCCCCACTTGAGCCGATTCCTTCGGCTTCCGCCGCTGCTGCTTGGCTTTCCGGCATGGCCCGTGTCGCCTCGCGCCGCCAGCCGCCCATCGGCTTCGCCCACCGCGGGGCCAGCGCGCACGCGGCCGAGAACACGCTCGAGGCGTTCGCGCTGGCGGTGCGCCTCGGGGCCACCGGCCTGGAGAGCGACGTCTGGGTCACCGCCGACGGCGTACCTGTGCTCGACCACGACGGCGTCGTCCGCCGCAGCATGCGCAAGCGGCCCATCGCCGAGGTGCGGCGCGACGAGCTGCCCGAGCACATCCCCTCCCTCGCCGACCTCTACGAGCGCTGCGGCACCGAGCTGCCGCTGTCGCTCGACGTCAAGGACCCCGCGGCGTTCGCCCCCACGGTCGACGTCGCCCGGACGGCGGGCGCCGCCGAGCGGCTGTGGCTGTGCCACCCCGACTGGCAGCTGGTGGCCACGTGGCGCCGCTCGGCCGAGGAGGTGAAGCTCGTCGACTCGACCCGCATCGGCAAGCTGAAGGACGGCGTCGAACGGCGGGCGATGGACCTCCGCGACGCCGGCATCGACTGCATCAACCTGCACGAGTCCGACTGGACGGCCGGGCTCACGACGCTGTTCCACCGCTTCGACCTCGAGTGCTTCGGCTGGGACGCCCAGCTGCCCCGGGTGCTGTCCGAGCTGCTCGCCAAGGGCGTCGACGCCGTGTACTCCGACCACGTCGACCGGATGGTCGACGCCCTCGCCGCGCACGCCGGCCCGTGACGGTGGCAGGCTCGGCGCCGTGGGGACGCTGACCGTCACCGTCGACTGCAGAGACCCGGTGCGCCTCGCCGAGTTCTGGGCGGCGCTGCTCGGCTACGAGCGCCAGGGCGGGGTCGCCCAGTACGCGTCGATCCGACCGACCGACGGTGGGGTTCGGGGCCCGAAGCTCATCTTCCAGGCGGTGCCCGAGCCGAAGGTCGGCAAGAACCGGCTGCACCTCGACATCGACCTCGAACCCGGCGAGCCGCTCGCGCCGGCGGTCGAGCGGGCCGTGGCGCTCGGGGCGACCCTGGTGGGCGAGGTGGTCGAGGAGCACGGCCTGCGCTGGCAGGTGCTGGCCGACCCTGAGGGCAACGAGCTCTGCATCGTCGCCGAGCCGGGCTGAGTCACCACACGCCGGGGATGAGCCGAGCCCTGCCGCCGGCGAAGGCCTCGTAGTCGCTGCCGAGCGCATCGCGGAGCATCTGCTCCTCGATGCCGATCCGACGGATCAGCGCAGCGACGGGAAGCGCCCAGGCAGCAGAGCCGATGGGGGTGGTCAACGGCGAGCGCTGCGCCCAGGGCGATGAGGACGCCGCCGGCGTACATCGCACCGGCGAGGGTGCGCTGCGGCCGCCGCGCTCGCCGCCAGCGCTGCCCCGAGGGCTACCGCGAACTGCGCTGCGGTGCCCTTGTCGTCCTGGCGGTCGCTTCCCGTTGGATGCATGCGCGCGCCGTCCGCGAGCTCCATGGCGAGGAGGGCTGCCACCGTGACGACGCTGGCAGCGGCTGCCGAGCGACTCTGGAACATCGCCGGCGGAGAGTCGTCGGCCAACGTCGATGTCCGGAACGTTCCTGTCGTACCCCCTGCGTATCGTCGGAAGTATGACCGGTTCCGCCACCTACGCCACGAGCGCCGACACTGCCGCACGGGCGCGGGAGCGGCTCGATCGGCTGGCGGCATCGGCTGTGGTGGTCGAGGACGCGCAGCGGAGCATGTTGGCCGAGCTCGTGGACCTGTGGCCCACGGCCGCGTGGCTGGCTGCCGGTGCGACCTCGGCGAAGCGGTGGCTGCTGGCCTACACGCACTGCTCGGAGCAGGAGGCGCACCGGCTCGAGCGGTTGGGCGGGCTGTGCCACCGCCACCCGCGCTCGCCGAAGCGGTGTTGTCGGGTGTGCTGTCGCTGGCCCGGGCCCACACGCTCGGCCATGCCGCGAACGTCGATCGGGAGCCGTGGCTGGCCGACTCGCTGGCGGCGTTCCTGCGGTTGAACGACCGGGGCGTGGATGATGGCGAGTGGGCCGCGGCGGTGCGGCACTGGGCCGAGCTGGTCGACCAGGAGCGCGCCGTCCGTCGCATCCCCGCCCACTCGCTGACCATCTCGCAACGGTTGTTCGGGGGTGGGCAGATCCACGGCGACCTGTCCCCGAACGCGTTCCTCAACGTCGCCACCGCGTTGGATGCGTGGACCGACGACCCCGACCCGGCCGACGCCCCCTACCAGCGCAGCCTGGGCGAGCGCCGGGCCGATGCGCTCGACGACCTCTGCCGGGCCGCCCTCGACCCGGAGGGCACCCGGTGGGGGTGCGGCGGCGAAGACGGGGAGGAGGGTGGCGCGTGGGAGGACCTCGACCAGGAGGACGCCTTCGATGGGTTCTGCCCGACCGACGACCTCGACGAGCACCTCGCCACCAAGGATGACGGCGACCCGCTCGTGGTCCTGCGCCGGCGGCTCCGCAAGGCCGAGCAGCATCGCCGCCGAC
>DASTYO010000051.1:0-28492 GCA_035764875.1 Acidimicrobiales bacterium
GGCGATGAGGGCGAACTCGACGAGCGCCGCGCCGCGCTCGGATCCGCTGCGCAGGCTGCGACGACGCGTGCGCCTCGTCGAGCTGTCCTTGTTGCGTAGCACGTGATCTCCCGTCCATCCGCCGTCGCAGGCGACGTCCTCACGTGCTGTATCGGCCCACTCCGGCGGCTGCTTGAGCGCGCGCATGCGAAACGGACGGAACGGGGCATCTCGGTTGGCGCGGAGGTCAGCGGATGATGCTCGACTTGTACGGCTCGGGGTCGATGATCGCCCGGTAGATGTTGGGCACGACGTTCAGCGTCCCGCTGCCCGTCACGGTGAGCCGCTCGGTGACGAGCTGGGCGGCCACCTGCTGCTGAGCGCCGTTGCCGCGGTAGGTCAGCCTGGCGACGGGAGCGAAGTACACACCCTCCATGTCGAGGTTCGCCTGGCCGCCCATGTCGTGCAGCAGCGGCGACGCCGACCACATGGCGAGGACGTCGAAGGGACCCTCCCGTGGCGCGTGCCAGATCAGGGAGCCGGTGCCGCCGCTGAGCGCCATCACGTGCGATGCCTGGCTTCCGGTGCACATCACGCTGCACGGGATGTTGGACCCGTAGCGGAACAACACGGTGCTGTCGTAGATCTGGACCTTGGCCTGGGCATCCTTCTTGATGCCGCCGTTGCGGAAGTACACCCAGGCCGCGTCGTTCGAGTACTGGGTCTCGACGTAGTTCTGGGCAGCGGTCCACCGGCCCTTGTCGTCGCGCGAGCCGGTCCACGTCAGCGCGTTCGTGCCCGGGTTGCAGGTGTCGACGGTCTTCTTCCCGCACGCGTGGATCGTCAGGTCGCCGGTCCCCGAGGTGACGTCGACGGTGCCGTTGAAGACGACGTTGCCGCCCAGGAAGCGCACGGTGGACTTCACGCGGAACACGTCGCAGGGGACGTACACGTTGCCCTCGGGGATGTCGACCGGCGACGAGACGTCGCAGGGTCCCGTGTACGTGCTGAAGCCGCTCGGGGCTCCGTTGTTGCCGACGAAGTTCGTGAGCTCGTCGACGAAGTCCGCGTCCACGCCGGAGGTGCTGGCCTCCGGGCACTGCGGGATCTTCTGCTTGTCGTACCAGGGCTTCGCGCCGTACCCGCTCTGGCAGTTGAACCGGTGGTCGAACGGGGCGCGCGTGTGCCGCTCAGCCATCCGCACCGGATGGGGACGTGCGATGCCGGTGCTGGTGCAGGCCGGCCAGTACGCCTTGTCGAGGCAGTAGAGCGGCGCCGCGGGTCCCGGGACCCCCGAGGCGTAGAGCTCGACGATCCCGCACCCGTGACCGGTCCCGGGCGTGAGCTCGGCCGGGCAGCCAGGGGGACCGTCGGCTTGCACGAGCGCGTTCGATCCCTGCACGTGGAGCGTCCCGTAGTTCGGGCTCGAGACCGTGCCGCAGTTGGCGCCGAGCGTCGAAGGATCGTCGTTCGTGTACCCGCTGGAGTCGACGGCGAGCATGCCCGGCAGCTTCTCGCCGTTCTTGCCGGTGATCGCGCCGAGCTTCAGCTTCGCCTGGCCTTCGGCCACGACCGCGTGGCAGTCGTACCGCTCGAGGATCAGCAGGTTGATCGGGGTCTGGCCCTTCGTGGGCGTACCGGCCTTCGCCACGGCGTGGACCCGGGTGGTCTGCTCCCCGGCACCGAGCACGGTCCCGAACGACGGGCCACGCGTGAGCTCGATCGACACGCCGATGCGCTGGCAGGTGGAGCCGTCCGCGTAGACGACCGGGGCGGCCGGCGCACCGAGGGCGCTGGCGCGTGCCATGAGCGGGTCGCTGTCCGGGATGGGATGGACGATCTCGATCCGGTAGTCACCGGCGGTCCCCACGGTGCGGCCGACCGGCGTCGAGGGGTCGCAGTACTCGGGGATGTCTGCCTCGCAGTCGGCGCCGTCGAAGGAGTCGACACCCGGCGTGTTCTCCACCAGGTAGGTCAGCGCTGCCTCGCACGCGGAGATGCCGTCCTCCCGGTCGAGCACGTAGGCACCCGCGGTGGCTGCGGCGTCGGCGACCTTCTGGTCGGCGCGCCGGTCGTTCCGCAGGAAGCTGTGGTCGATGACGAGCGCCGTGAGCGTCATGAGCATCATCACCGCGATGCCCACGACGACGATCGTCATGCCGCGCTCGTCGTGGCAGCGGCGTCGATCCCGTCTCACTCGTCACGCTCGTAGGTCGTCACCGACTTCGCATCGAGGGTGATGGAGCGCTGGAAGACGACGCCCTCGAGCTTCGCCGAGCGTCCGAGCACCACCTGGACGCAGGGGTCGCTCGTCGGGCACGTCGTGTCGGGGCAGCTGCCGGACGAGGCGTACTCCGGCGTCGTGCCCACGGTGATCTTGCGCCCGACTCGCTCGCCACCCACCAGGGCGACGCAGATGTAGCGGTCGGGGGTCGAGGCCTCCATCTCGCCGGTCGCGGCGGCGACCGCCACGTTCGACACCTCGTCGAGCCACGCGTTGACGCTCGAGGGGACCGGGCGCGTGGAGCCGAACCGGCTCGCCTCGCGCGCTGCGTTCTCGATGGCGTTCCCCTGGGAGAGCGCGAGGCCGTAGGTGACCATGCCGAAGACGAGCATCAACAGGATCGGGAAGATGAAGACCGCTTCGACGAGCACCGCACCGCGCTCGTCGCGACCTCGGCGGAACCGGCGGGCAGGGCGACGCCTGCTCGTCGCTGGGATGTGGGGATGTCGCACGAGCGTCTCCGACTGGGACGGCCTCTCCCGCGCTTCGCAAGGGCTATCGGTGCTGCGTCTCCCCGGCTTGAGGGGACCTACCGCCCGCTCGCGCAGCACCGGCGGAACCGGATCCGACGGACCTCGCAGGTGCCGCTACGGTCCGATGCCGTGCACGTCGCCGACGCCCTCGACGCCCGGATCCGACAGACCGGGTCGATCGCCTGCGTCGGCCTCGATCCGCGCCCCGACCTGCTGCCGCCCGAGCTGGTCCGCCGGCACCGGGACCGCTGCGCGGGTGGCGAGTGCACGCCGGCGGAGGCGGTGGCGACCGCGTTCGTGGAGGCCAACCAGCGGGTCATCGACGCGGTGGCCGACCGGTGCGCGGCGGTGAAGCCGCAGGCCGCCTGCTACGAGGCCTACGGGCTGGCCGGGTGGGCGGCGCTCGAGGCGACGGTGCGCCACGCCGCGGCGGCGGGCATCCCGGTGATCCTCGACGCCAAGCGGGGTGACATCGGCTCGACCGCCACGCACTACGGGCAGATGGCCTTCGGTGGCGCGCCCGACCTGGACGGCGACCCGTGCCCCGGCATGGGCGCCGACTGGCTGACCGTGAACGGCTACCTGGGACGGGACGGGGTGGATCCGGTGCTCGAGTCGGGTGGCGGGCGGCGCGGCGTCTTCGTGCTCGTGAAGACCTCGAACCCGGGCAGCGGCGAGCTGCAGGACGTCGGCGCCGGCGAGGGCACCACGGTCGCCGACCGCATGGCCGAGCGGGTCGCGGCATGGGGCGCCGAGCACCTGGGCGCCAGCGGCCTGAGCGCGGTGGGCGCGGTGGTCGGCGCCACCTACCCCGACCACGCCCGGGCGCTGCGCGAGCGGATGCCGGACACCGTCTTCCTCGTCCCGGGCTACGGCGCCCAGGGGGCGTCGGCCGCCGACGCGGTGGCCGGGATGCGGCCCGACGGACGCGGCGTGCTCGTGTCGTCCAGCCGGGGCATCACCGGGGCCTGGCAGGCGCTCGGCAGCGACGACATCGGTGCGGCCGCCGGTCAGGCCCTCGACGCCATGAACGCCGACCTCGACTCGGCCCGCTGACGTCCCCACCGGCACCCGTACACTCTCGACATGACTCCCGCCGAGCCCGGGGTCCCGGCCACGGCCTGGACCGTGGAGCCGTCCGGGCCCCTCCGTGGCGAGGTGCGCGTCGCCGGCTCGAAGAACGCCATCACCAAGCACATGGTCGCGGCGATCATGGGCCGCACGCCGTCGACGATCCGGAACGTGCCGGCGGTGGGCGACGTCGGCATCACCACCGACGTGCTGCAGTCCCTCGGCGTCGGCGTGGAGCTCGACGGCGACGCCATCACCATCGACGCTCCAGCGGAGATCGACGCAGAGGTGTCGCAGCGCTACTCGGGGCTCAACCGCATCCCGATCCTGCTGCTCGGCCCGCTGCTGCACCTGCGCCACGAGGCCTTCGTGCCGGTGGTGGGCGGCGACCGCATCGGTGCCCGCCCGGTCGACTTCCACGTCGAGGCGCTCCGCTCGTTCGGTGCCGAGGTCGTCGAGACCGAGGACGGTGTGCGGGCCAAGGTCACCGGCCGCATGCGCGGCACGCAGATCACGCTGCCGTACCCGTCGGTGGGCGCCACCGAGACGGTGCTGCTCACCGCCGCGCTCGCCGAGGGCCGCACCGTCCTGAACAACGCCGCCACCGAGCCCGAGATCATCGAGCTCGCCCTGTTCCTCCAGCGCATGGGTGCCCGCGTCGAGCTCACGCCCGGCCGGCGCTTCGTCATCGACGGCGTCGACGAGCTGCACGGCGCCACCTCCCGCCTGGAGGGCGACCGCCTCGAGGCCTTCTCGTACCTGGTCGCCGGCCTGGTGACGGGCGGGCAGGTGCGGGTGGCCGGCTGCCGGCAGGAGCGCATGGTCACGGCCATCTCCACGCTGCAGCGCATGGGCGCCGAGCTCGAGATCAACGACGACTGGATCAGCGCCCACGCCGACCACGGGCTGAAGGCCATCGCCATCCACACCGACACCCACCCCGGGTTCATGACCGACTGGCAGTCCCCGCTGTTCGTGCTCATGACCCAGGCGGAGGGCATGTCGGTGCTGCACGAGACCGTGTTCGAGGACCGCATCCGCTACCCGGCCACCGTCGTGCAGGCCATGGGCGGCGAGATCGAGCTGTTCGAGACCTGCCTCGGCGGGCCGGCCTGCCGGTTCCAGGACGGCAACGCCGTGCACTCGGCCGTGGTGCGGGGCGTGTCGAAGCTGCACGGTGCCCACGTCGAGATCCCCGACCTGCGGGCCGGCTTCTCCGGGGTGATCGCGGCAGCGGTCGCCGAGGGCCCGTCGGTCATCGAAGGCGTGCACCACCTCGAGCGCGGCTACAACCGGCCCCTCGAGACGCTGCAGTCGCTGGGGCTCAAGGTGCGCCGCACCGACGCGAACCCGGCCTTCGCCACCCGCGTCGACAGCTGACCCCGCGGCCTTCCGGGGGCACGCTCCCCGGTCGGCGACCGGCGGGAGTGGGGCCAGAAGCGTTGCGGGCGCTCAGCCGGCGACGAGGCTGGCCAGCGCCCAGATGGCCCCGACCGCGCCGATGACCGCGAAGGCGATGCTGCGGCCGACGGGGGCGGCCTCGAGGTCGCCCTCCTTCACCTGCTGGGGCGGGCGCACGAGGGCCATGATCGAGCCCACGGCCATGGCGCCGCCGATGGCGAGCACGAGCCAGGCGAGCAGGTCCTCTCCCAGGAACATGTCCCCACGGTAGGGCGTCGCCCCGAGCAGAGGCCCGTCCGGATCGGCGTGTGCGAGACTCGGCACGAAACCGACTCGAAGGGGATCCGAGATGGGCTACCACCACCTGGCCTTCGCCTCCCGCGACATGCAGGCCACCCACCGCTTCTACGCCGACGTGCTCGGGTTCGAGCTCGTCAAGGCGGTGGCCGCACCCACCGACAAGCCGGGCGGCTGGGCGAAGCACCTCTTCTACGCCATGGGCGACCACGACGGCAGCATCAACGCCGCCCCGCTCATCGCCTTCTGGGAGCTGCACGACGAGCGGATGGAGGGCAAGGACACGGCCATCTCCACCGGCCTCGGGTTCGAGGCGTGGGTGAACCACGTGGCCTTCGCCGCCGACGGCCTCGACGACATCGAGCGCCGCAAGGGCCAGTGGCTCGACGGTGGGTTCGACGTCATGGAGATCGACCACGGCTTCTGCGTGAGCATCTACACGATGGACCCGAACGGGATCCTCGTGGAGTTCTGCACCGACACGGCTCCCTACACGCAGGCCGACCGCGACGCCGCGCTGTCGGTCCTGCACAGCGACTCGCCCGAGCTGGAGCACCCGCCGGTGCCGGTGTTCCACTCGGCGAAGGAGCACCGGGCCGCCACACCCGAGCCCGTGGGCAGCGCCGCCGGCATCCCCACCACCTAGCCGCCCGTGCCCGACCTGTGGTGGCCGGGCGACCGGCGCACGTTCCTCGGCTACTGGCCCGACCCGGCCGACGACCCCGGCGTGGCCATCGGCCGGGAGCCGGTCGCCCTCGTGTCGCCCGACGGCGCCGTGGTGCGCGGCATCCTCTGGACGCCGCCCGCCGGCACGCCGTGGAAGACCGCGGTGGTGCTGTCGCACCCTCGCGGTGACTTCTCGACGCACTACGCCTGCCCGCTGCTCGCCGCGGCCGGGTACGCCGCCTTCGGCTTCGCGACCCGATACGTGAACAACGACACCGACTGCCGCCACGAGCTGGCGGCGGTCGACGTGGCGACCGCGGTCGAGGCGATGCGGGCCCGCGGCGCCGAGCAGGTCGTGCTGCTCGGCAACTCCGGCGGCGGCTCGCTCATGGCCGAGGCCCAGGCCACGGCCGAGCGCGAGGGCCGGTACCTGGGCGACGCCTTCGTGGCCCTCGCCGCCCACCCCGGCGAGGGGGTGTTCATGCTGCAGGTCATCGATCCGTCGGTCACCGACGAGGCCGATCCGTTCTCGGTCGACCCGGAGCTCGACATGTACAACCCCGACAACGGGTGGCGACCCTTCCCCGAGGCGTCGCACTACGAGCCCCGGTGGCTGGCTCGGTACCGGGCCGCCCAGGAGGCGCGCGTCGCGCGCATCGACGCCATCGCCCAGGCCGAGATCGCCCGGGCCGACGAGTTCCGCACCCTGGCGTCGGAGGCCGAGCGGGGGTCGCGCGCGTGGAACCAGCTCCGCCGCCGGGCGGTGTTCGGGCGCTACCTCACCGTGTACCGCACGCTCGCCGACCCGGCGTACCTCGACCCCGACATCGACCCCGACGACCGCTGCGTGCCCGGACAGGCGCCGGGCACGATCTTCGCCTTCCCCGATCCGCTGGACGCCAACCACGGCACGTTCGGCCTCGGCCGGGTGATGACGCCCCGGGGGTGGCTGTCCACCTGGTCGGGCCTGTCGAGCCACGCCCGCATGGCCACCAACCTGCCGGCGGTGACGGTCCCCACCCTGGTGGTGCACCCCACGGCCGACACCGAGATCCGGCTCCACCAGGCCCGCGAGCTGGTCGACGCCTCCGGCGCCACCGACCTCACCTACGCCGAGCTCAAGGGCGCGCCCCACTACCTGGAGGGCCACCGCCGGGAGGGCCTCGAGCTCGTGGTCGACTGGCTGCGGAGCCGGGTGTGACCGGCGGCGCGGCCCCCGACCGCGCACCCACGCCCGACATCCCGCCCGGGCGCACGCTCATCGGCTGGCGGGAGTGGGTCCACCTGCCCGACCTGCTCGACGTCGGCTGGGTCAAGGCCAAGGTCGACACCGGGGCGCGCACGTCGGCCATCCACGCCTGGGACGTGATGACGCTGGAGCGGGCCGGCGAGTCGTGGGTGCGCTTCTCGCTCCACCCGCGCCAGCACGACGACACCCACGTGGTCGAGACGGAGGCCCGCCTGGTGGAGGAGCGGGAGGTGCGCTCGTCCAACGGTGAGGTCGAGCTGCGGCCGGTGGTGCAGACGACCCTCGCCCTCGGCGACCAGCGCTACACCATCGAGCTCACCCTCACGAACCGCGACCAGATGGGCTTCCGCATGCTGCTGGGCCGCACCGGGATGGCCGACCACCTCCTCGTCGACCCCGGGCGGTCCTACCTCCTGGGCGGCGATCGGCACGGGCCGCCCGGTCGCTGATCGACCGCGCTGCGGCCGGGGCCGGAGCACCCGGGCCGGGGTAGCGTCGGCGCCTGTATGAAGATCGGCCTCCTGTCGCGGAACGCGAACCTGTACTCCACGTCGCGCTTGAAGGAGGCGGCCGAGGCGCGCGGGCACGACGTGCGGGTCATCGACTACCTGCGATGCGTCATCGACATCACGTCGCACCGCCCCGGCATCCGCTACGCCGGCCAGGAGCTGGTGGGCTACGACGCCATCATCCCCCGCATCGGGGCGACGCACACCTTCTACGGCACGGCCGTGGTGCGCCAGTTCGAGATGATGAACGTGTTCCCCACGAACGAGAGCCAGGGCATCTCCCGCTCCCGCGACAAGCTCCGATCGCTGCAGCTGCTCTCGCGCAACGGCATCGGCCTGCCGGTCACGGGCATCGCGCACTCCACCAAGGACATCGACGGCCTCATCGAGCTCGTGGGTGGCGCACCGCTCATCGTCAAGCTCATCGAAGGCACCCAGGGCGTGGGTGTGGTGCTCGCCGAGACGAAGAAGGCGGCCGAGTCGGTCATCGCCGCGTTCCGCCAGCTCGACGCCAACATCCTCGTGCAGGAGTTCATCAAGGAGGCCAAGGGCGCCGACATCCGGGCCTTCGTCATCGGCGGGCGGGTGGTGGCGGCCATGCGCCGGCAGGGCGCGCCCGGCGACTTCCGCTCGAACCTGCACCAGGGCGGCACCGCCGAGAAGATCAAGCTCACGCCCGAGGAGCGCTCGACCGCGGTGCGGGCCGCCAAGACGATGGGCCTGAACGTGTGCGGCGTCGACCTGCTCCGCTCCAACCACGGGCCGGTGGTGATGGAGGTCAACTCCTCCCCCGGCCTCGAGGGCATCGAGGAGACGACGGGCGTCGACGTCGCCGGCAAGATCGTCGAGTTCATCGAGAAGAACGCGCAGCCCGGCAAGACCCGGACGCGCTCCAAGGGGTGACCATGTCGTCGACGGTGCAGGTGGAGGTCCAGGGGACGACCACGGTCGTCACCATCGACCGGCCCGAGGTCCGCAACGCCGTCGACGGCCCCACTGCCCGGGCGCTGCACGAGGCGTTCCTCGCCTTCGACGCCGACGACGGCCAGTCGGTGGCCGTCCTCACCGGCGCCGGCGGCACGTTCTGCGCCGGTGCCGACCTCAAGGCCGTGTCCACCGGCAGCGGAAACCCGGTGGAGGCCATGACGCCGGGGGCGCCCGACGACCGGGCGCTCGGTCCGATGGGCCCCACCCGCCTGCGCCTGTCGAAGCCGGTGATCGCCGCGGTGGAGGGCCACGCCGTGGCCGGCGGGCTCGAGCTGTCGCTGTGGTGCGACCTGCGGGTGGCTGCACGCGACGCGGTCTTCGGCGTCTACTGCCGGCGCTGGGGCGTCCCCCTCATCGACGGCGGCACGGTGCGGCTCCCCCGCCTCATCGGCCAGAGCCGGGCCCTCGACATGATCCTGTCGGGCCGCCCCGTGGAGGGTCCGGAGGCGGAGGCGTGGGGCCTGGCCAACCGGTTGACCGAGCCGGGCGGTGCGCTCGACGGCGCGCTCGCGCTCGCCGAGCAGCTGGCCGCCTTCCCGCAGCGGTGCATGCGCTCCGACCGGGCGTCGGTGCTCTCGCAGTGGTCGCTGAGCGAGTGGGACGCCCTCGCCGGGGAGGTCGTCGTGGGGCTCGAGACCATCCGCTCGGGCGAGACCCTGGAGGGCGCGGCCCGCTTCGCCGCCGGCGAGGGGCGGCACGGCCAGTTCTGACCACAGGGGCCCGACGGCGGCTCAGCGCACGATGCGGCTGGCGCCCTCGCCCCAGTAGCGGTCGCGCAGCTCCTTCTTGTAGAGCTTGCCGGTGGGCAGCCGCGGGAGCTGGTCGATGTAGTCGACCGAGCGCGGGACCTTCTGCCGCGACAGGTGCAGGCGGCAGAAGTCGAGCAGCTCCTCGGTGGTGGCCTCGTCGGCCGGCACGCCGTCGACGAGCTGCACCACCGCCTTGACCTCCTCGCCGAGGTCCTCGTTCGGCACGCCGATGACCGCGGCGTCGTACACCTTGGGGTGCGTGATGAGGAGGTTCTCGGTCTCCTGCGGGTAGATGTTCACGCCCCCGGAGATGATCATGAACGTCTTGCGATCGGTGAGGTGGAGGAAGCCGTCCTCGTCGACGAAGCCGACGTCGCCCACGGTGGTCATGGTGCCGTCGGGCGATGTCGCCTCCCGGGTCTTCTCCGGGTCGTCGTGGTACTCGAACTCGGTGGCCGTCTCGAACCAGATCGTGCCCGGCTCCCCCGGCGGCAGCTCGCGCATGTCGTCGTCGAGGATGTGCAGGGTGCCGAGCATGACCTTGCCGACGGTGCCCTTGTGGGCGAGCCACTCCTCGGAGTCGCAGGCGGTGAACCCCAGGCCCTCGGTGGCGCCGTAGTACTCGTGGATGATCGGGCCCCACCACTCGATCATCTGCTCCTTCACGGGGATGGGGCAGGGTGCCGCGGCGTGCACGGCGATCTCGAGGGACGACACGTCGAACCGCTCGCGCTGCTCCGGCGGGAGCTTGAGCATGCGGCTGAACATCGTCGGCACCAGCTGGGTGTGGGTGACCGAGTGGCGCTCGATGAGCCGGAGGTACTCCACCGGGTCGAAGCGCTCCATGATGATCGCCGTCCCGCCGTGGCGGATCGTGAGGTTGACCGCGGCCTGGGGCGCCGAGTGGTACAGCGGCGCCGGCGACAGGTACACCATGTCCTCGCGGTAGTGCCACAGGCCGGTGAGGAAGGTGAACAGGGGCAGCGCCTCTTCGGGCGCCTGCTCGGGCAGCGGCCGGATGATGCCCTTCGGCCGGCCGGTGGTGCCGGACGAGTAGAGCATCGGCGTTCCGAGCGACTCGTCGGGGATGGGCGTGGTGGGGTGCTCGGCCAGTGCCTCGGCGTAGTCGCGCACACGGGGGTCGTCCGAGGTGCCGTCGTCGTCGACCACGAGCACGAGCTCGAGGCCGGCGCACCGGTCCAGGGCGTCGAGCGCCGCGCCTCGCTTCGCCGCGGAGGTGATGAGCACCCGCGACCGGGAGTTGTCGACGATGTACGCCAGCTCCTCGCCCGTGAGGTACGAGTTGATGCAGGTGTAGTAGAGGCCCGACCGCTCGCCGGCGCCGCACGCCTCGAGGTACCGGTCGTTGTTCTCCATGAAGATCGAGTAGTGGTCGAGCCGCTGGAGGCCGTGGGCCCGCAGCAGGTGCGCCAGCTGGTTGCAGCGGGCCTCGTAGTCCCGGTAGGTCACGGCCTCGCCGGTGGACGCCATGACGAACGCCGGACGGTCCGGGTGCTGCTGGGCGTAGGTGCCTGGGTACACGCGTCCCCCTTTTGATCGCGTGCCCGGCAGCCTCGCGCGGTTCGCGCCTCAGCCGCCGGTGGTGCTCCAGTGCCAGGGCTCGCTCGGCAGGTTGAACAGCCCGTACGAGGCGGCGTTGGCCGCCAGCCACTGGAAGCCGCGGTTGGCTCTGGTGGTGATGAGCCGGCCCTCGAAGGTGAGGTCGAGCGCCCGCCCCTGCTCGTGCAGCGAGCGGCCGGGCACCGCCGTGGGCGGCGAGCACGTGCTGGCTGGCCGGTACCAGATGTCGTACTCGGTGGGGCCGCAGTTGGCGATGCGCAGCTGGATCTGGCGGTCGGTGCTCCGGTAGGCGCTGCCGCCGAAGGTGATGCCGTCGGCCGCGGCCGCGTCGAGCATGGCCGCGACGTCGCCGGCGATCTCGGCGTGCACGGTGAAGCCGCGCACGGTCTCCAGCGGCGGCACCGGCGGCGGGTCGTAGCGGACGGTGACCGGCGGTCGTGTGGTCGTGGTGGTGCTGGGCCGGGTCGTGGTGGTGGTGCTCGGCTCGTCCGTGGGCTCCGGCGGGGCCGTGGTGGTGGGCGCCTCCTCCACCGGTGCGCTCGGTGCGGGTGGGGCGGCCGGCGTCGGTGCGGGCGCCGCGGGGGCCTCCTGCACGGCGGGCGCGGGCGCCGGTGGGAGGCGGGCGATGAGCGCGGCCTGCTCGGCGACGATCTGCTCGGACAGCTCGGCGTCGAGGTCGGCCAGGGCGGCTGCCTCGGCGAGCGCGCCGTCGATGCGCACCTGGAGATCGGCGGCGAAGGCGGCCTGGTGCTGGCGCTCGTCCTCGAGGCGGACCAGCTCGGCATCCGCCGCCTCCACCGCCCGGTCGGCCGCCTCGGACGCGGCCGCCAGCTCGGTGGCGACCTCGGCCGCGTGCTGCTCGGCACCCTCGAGCAGGTCGAGCAGGTCGAGGTCGCGCTGGGCCCGGGCGTCGAGGTAGATGCGTTGCTTGAGCGCGTCGGACAGCGTCTGGGCCTGCAGGCTCTGCACCAGGTCGGCGGTGGGCGGGTGCACGTACGAGGCGACCGCCATCTCGACGATGGCCTGCTCGAGGATCTCGACGTCGCGGTGCGCGGCCCGCAGGTCGGCCTCGCCCTGGCGGACCGCAGCGGCCGCCGCGTCGGCAGCCGTCAGGGCCTCCTCGAGCGACGCCTCCTGCGCGGCGATGGCGCCGTCGATCTGGTCGAGGGCCGCGTCGATGTCGGCGTCGCTCGCCTGGAGCACGTCGAGCTGCTCGGCGAGGCGGTCCTGCTGCCGACGGACCTCGTCGCGCTCGGCGCGGGCGTCGCCCTGCGCCGATGCCGGCGCCCCGATCGACGCCGCGACGACGAGCGCCAGGCCGGCGCCGACCGCAGCTCGCACCAGGTTGTCGAGTCGTCGCAGCCCCATGGGCAGACCTCTACCGTCGCACCGCCGCCCACCGGCGGTGGTCAACCTACTGGAGGGTCACCACCGTGGGTCGCACCGTGCGTGCGGCGGGTGGGGGGGCGCGGCCGTCCCACCGCCATGATGGGTCCGTGCGCGACCACCCCGCCGCCGACCCCGCCGCCCGGCGGGCCCACCCGCGCATCCGGACCTTCCACGCCCGCCACGGCCGCCTCACCGACCGCATGCGGCGCGCCCTGGCCGAGCTCGGCCCCCGCCACGACCCCGCGCACCGCGCCGCCGACCGGCCGCTGGTGGTGGAGGTCGGCTGCGGCCACGGCGAGGCCGCCCTCGCCTACGCCGACGCCCACCCCGACCACGACGTGCTCGCCGTCGACGTGCACGCGCCGGGCGTCGCCCGCCTGCTGCTCACCCTCGAGGCCGAACCCCGACCGAACGTGTACGTCGCGTTCGACGACGCCCTCGACGTGCTGGACCACGACCTGGGCACCGGGTCCCTGGCCGGCGTGCACGTCTTCTTCCCCGATCCCTGGCCGAAGGCCCGCCACCACAAGCGCCGGTTCGTGCGACCCGACGTCGCCGAGCTGCTGGCCGACCGCCTCTCGCCCGGCGGGCACCTGCTGTTCGCCACCGACGTCGACGACTACGCCGAGGCCGCCCGTGCGGTGCTCGACGCGCATCCGCGCTTCGAGGGCGGCCCGGCCGACCGCCCGCGCTGGCGACCCCTGGCCGGCTACGAGGCCAAGGGTCTCGACGCGGGTCGGCGCAGCACCGAGCTCGCCTACCGCCGGCGTTGAACCGGGGCGGGCCGGCCCGCTCGGTACGGTCAGCGCCATGGGCCTGCTCGACCGCTTCAAGAAGGACCCCCGCCCCGACGCCCTCACCATCGAGGCGGTGGCCCGGGCTCGTGCCGTCCCCGGCGTCGCCGCGGCCGAGGCGGTCGACGCCGACACGGTGGCCGTCACCTGGGTCGGGCAGCCGGGCCGGTCCACGCTCTCGCTCGCCGAGGTGCGCGCCGCGTGGGCCAAGGCGAGCGGCTTCGACCGCATCGAGCTGATGGACGAGCTGATCGCCACGCTCGGACCGCCCGTCGCGGATGCCCAGCCCGACCTGCCGGCGCCCGACGTCACCCCGACGGCGGCGGCCACCCCGACGGCGGAGGCGACCGCGGCCGCGACCCCGGCGGCCGGTCCGACTGCGACGTCCGGCGCACCGGGCATCGACGCCTGGGACGCGGCCCGGCCCCGCCTCCGGGTGGTGGTGGGCCGTCCGGGCGACCACACCGGCGCCGTCCGCTGGCCGGTGGCCGACGTGCTGGAGGCCCGCGTCGTGCTCGGCGGCCCCGGCGCCCTGCCCGTCGACGGGCACGACGCGCAGGGCTGGGGCGTGGACGCCGACGCGGTCCGCGGCGCTGCGCTGGCCAACCTGGCGGCCGCCGACCCGGCCCTCGACGCGGTGGGCACCGGCCAGCCGGCGTGGGTGCCCACCGAGCCCGCCGACCACCCGCCGGTCTGGCTCGCCGCCCCCGACCGCCTCCTCGCCGCCAGCGGGCTCGACGAGCTCGTGGCGCTCGCACCGCTCCCCACCGAGCTCGTCGTGGTCGATCCCCGCGCCCACGACCTGCTCGCCTCGATCCTCACCAGCACCGAGCAGATCGTCGCCACCGAGGGGCGGATCCTGTGGCCCGCGCCGCTCCTCGTCACCGTGGACGGGGTGACCCCGTGGCAGCCCGACCCGTCGCACCCCTGCGCCGGCCAGGTCGCCCGGATGACCGGCGGCTGATCTCCTACGCGAAGCGCTGGATGGCGCGGTGGAGGTACTCGTCCGAGCCGGCGAGGTCGACCGCCAGCGCGACGTCCTGGCCGTCGGCGAGCCGGTAGATCCAGTAGATGAGGCCGCGCTCGTCGGGCTGGCGCCCGAGCAGGTGGGTGTACAGCGCCCGCACCCGGACGCTGCGCGACTCGGTCGACTGGTAGAAGTCCATCGCCACGGCTCGCCGGGGCACGCCCGAGGCCAGCCGGCTGACCCAGTGGTCGACGCCGGCGCGATCGCCCGTCCGCCCGAGCAGCGCCTCGTACAGGGCACCCACCCAGGCCCGTCGGGTGCCGCCGACGCTCCAGTAGTACTCGGTGGAGGCGTAGAACTGGGCGGCCACCTCGGCGGGCGTGCGCCCGCTGCGGATCTGGTCGATCCAGTAGGCCCGCCCGCCGGCATCGGGGCTGCGGCCGAGGGTGGACTGGTAGAAGCGGTCGACCATGGCGCCGATCCACGAGTCGGACCAGGCGAGGAAGCCGACCAGGCCGCGGCGGTCGAAGCCGTACGCCAAGGGGGAGGCCACGAAGTCGAGCGAGGTCGGCGTCCCCGAGGTGCCGAGGAAGTCCTCGTGCAGCGCCCGGGCGAAGGCGAGCGCCTGCGTGCGGTCGCGGTTGAGCTGCTGGGCCAGGGTCTCGTTGTCGCAGTGGCAGCGGACGAACCGCTGCACGACCCACGTGCGCGAGCCGAGGCGGAGCACCGCGACGCCGGCCCGGACCGGGACGTCGCCGCCGGCGATGGCCATGTTGCGGGCGTGGCCGGGCGAGGCAGCGAAGGCCTGGAACACCCCGACGTGGTCGCCGGCGACGCCGACGTTCTCCGCCCAGCCGGCGCACGTGCTGCTCGCCCGGTAGCAGGCGTCGCGCATGGCCGGGTCGTGGGCGAGCGAGCCGGCATCGGCCATCGCGCGAGCCCACCGGCGGGCGTCGAGCTGCACCCGGGCGTCCACCGCCAGAGCAGGCAGGCCACGATCGCGCCGGTACTGGTTGAGCAGGTCGAGGTGGGCCTGCTCCTCGACGGTGAGCGCCACCGTGGTGGCCGCGGCGGCCGGGGCCGGGGCGGCGACGGTGGCGGTGACGGCGAGGAGCGGGGCGAGCAGCAGGGCGGCGAGGGACGCGAGAGCCCAGCGGCCGAGCGGCGACAGGTGGCGCATGGTGGGGATCCGGTGCCGGTCGTGGACGTGGAGCGAGGTCAGTCAACCACTCTTCGTCACCCCGGCGAAGCCCAACCGCAAAGTGTTCGCAATGTTCCGTTTGCCACCGGGGCGAAGTGCACGAACGGGTCCGGGCGCTGCCAACCTGTGCGCCCGAGCCGCGACTGTGAGGGAGCCATGGACGTCACCGAAGCCGTGCAGCGCCGGAGGTCGACCCGCGCCTTCCTCGACACGCCCGTCGACGACGACACCGTTGCCGAGCTGCTCGAGCTGGCCGCCCGGGCACCGTCCGGCGGGAACGTGCAGCCGTGGCGGGTGTACGTCATCGGCGCGGCCACGATGCCCCGCTTCCTCGAGTTCCTCGGCAGCCGCGAGCTCGAGCCGCCCGGCTACGACATCTACCCGCCGGGGCTGTGGGAGCCGTACCGCACGAACCGCTACGAGCTGGGCGAGCAGATGTACGAGGCGCTCGGCATCCCCCGGGAGGACAAGGCCGCCCGCTTCGCCCACCTCGCCCGCAACCACCGGTTCTTCGACGCGCCCGTCGGGCTGTTCTGCTTCATCGACCGCCGCATGGGCCCGCCCCAGTGGGCCGACCTGGGCATGTTCCTGCAGACGTTCATGCTCCTCGCCACCGAGCGGGGCATCGACACGTGCCCGCAGGAGGCGTGGGCGATGTGGTCGCAGGCCGTCGCCGAGTTCGTGGGGGCGCCCGAGGAGGAGATGCTGTTCTGCGGCATCGCCATCGGCCACGCCGATCCGGACGCGTCGGTGAACCAGCTGGTCAGCGAACGCATGCCCCTGGAGGACTGGGCCCGCTTCCTCTAGGACGACGCCGGACCGCTCCGACCCGGAGGAGCGGCCGCACGGTCCGCGCGAATGCGGCGGCCTGGAGCCACCGTCGGCGCGAAATCGCTTCCGGTTCTGCCGGATCAGGCCGATCCGGCCGTGTGCCTCACGGCCGGCCCGTCGTACGGTCGAGGTGGCGAGGACGTCCGACGGCGTCCGCGGGAGGCGACGATGGCAGCACCGACGAGCGAGCACCCGAGGCTCCTCCGCCGGCGCGCTGTCGTGGTGGGCCTGCTCGGCCTCGTGGCCCTGGCCCTCGCGCTCGTGGCGGCCGCCGGGTCCGGCGGCGACGACGACCGGGTCGCCGTGCGCAGCGGCGCCGGCGGCTCCGGCGGCCCGGCCGCCGACGTGGCGGGCGACGAGGAGCAGCCCTCGACGACCACCACGGCAGACCCGATCACCACGACGACCACCACCGCGTCCACGACCCCGACCACGCCGAGCACGACCACCACCGCCGCACCCACCACGACGCAGGCGCCGGCGCCCCCTGCCGCCCCGGAGCCCACGACGACCACCGCACCCGCCCCCACCACCGGCACCCTCGCCCTGGAGCTGGCGCCGCCCGAGGACGGGTGGTCGAAGGACGTCTGGGTCGAGGGGCCGGGCGGCACCACGGTGCTGCCGTCCACCGCCGTCACCGGGCCGATCGTGATCGAGGGCCTGGCGCCGGGCACCTACGACGTGTTCGTGTCGGAGCAGGGCCCGCCCTACGGCCCCGACGAGAACGGCGTCGAGCTGGGCGGCGGCTCGCAGGTGGTGCGCATCCTCGCCGACGTGACGGCCGGGGCCACCACCACGGTCGACGACCCCTCCGTGTGACCGATGCCGGGGTGACGGGCGCGGCACCCTCGCGCTACGGTCTCCCTTACCCGGAGTAACCCACGGATCGAGACGGCCGGCGAACGGCCGCACGGAGGAGCGCACGTGACCGCAGAGCACCTGGATGTCCTCGTCGTCGGCGCCGGCCTGTCCGGCATCGCCGCGGGCCACCACCTCCAGACCGAGTGCCCGTGGGCGAGCTACGCGATCTTCGAGGCCCGGGGAGCCATCGGCGGGACGTGGGACCTGTTCCGCTACCCGGGCATCCGCTCCGACTCCGACATGTACACGCTCGGGTTCCCGTTCCGACCGTGGCGGGGCGAGAAGGCCATCGCCGACGGCGAATCGATCCGCGAGTACATCCGCGACACCGCCCGCGCCGAGGGCATCGACCAGCGCATCCGCTTCCACCACCGGGTCGTCCGGGCCGACTGGTCCACCCCCGAGGCCCGCTGGCACATCACCGCCGAGCGCACCGATCCGGAGCGGCCCGATGCGGCGCCGGAGACCATCGAGCTCACCTGCGGCTTCCTCTTCTCCTGCAGCGGCTACTACCGCTACGACCACGGCTACCAGCCCGACTTCCCCGGCACCGACGACTTCCGCGGCCGGCTCATCCACCCGCAGCACTGGCCGGAGGACCTCGACTACGACGGCAAGCAGGTCGTCGTGATCGGCAGCGGCGCCACCGCCATCACGCTGGTGCCGTCGATGGCGCGACCGGTCGACGGCCAGGCCGCGGCGCACGTCACGATGCTGCAGCGCTCGCCTTCGTACGTGATCTCCATGCCGGCCCGGAACCCGCTGGCCACGCTGCTGCAGCGGTACCTGCCGTCGAGCGTCTCCGGCCCGATCATCAAGTGGATGAACGCCCTCTCGGCCCAGGGCTTCTACCAGCTGAGCCAGCGCCGCCCGGCCCTCGTGAAGCGGCTGCTGCGAAAGCGCCTCCAGGCGATGCTGCCCGAGGGCTACGACATCGACAGCCACTTCACGCCGGCGTACGACCCGTGGGACCAGCGTCTGTGCCTGGTGCCGGACGGCGACCTGTTCGACGCCATCCGCGACGGCCGGGTCTCGGTGGTCACCGACCACATCGACACCTTCACCGAGACCGGCCTCCGGTTGCAGTCGGGTCGAGAGCTCGAGGCCGACGTCGTGGTCAGCGCCACCGGGCTCGAGCTGCTGTTCATCGGCGGCATCGAGGCCACCGTGGACGGCGAGGTGGTCGACCTGCCGAGCAAGCTCACCTACAAGGGCATGATGCTCGAGGGGGTGCCGAACCTGGCGCTGGCCATCGGGTACACGAACGCCTCGTGGACCCTGAAGGCCGACCTCACCTGCGAGTACGTCACCCGCCTGCTCAACCACATGCGGGCCACGGGGATGCGCCAGTGCATGCCGGTCAACGCCGACGCCTCGGTCAGCGCCGAGCCGCTGCTCGGCCTGTCGTCCGGCTACATCCAGCGGGCGGCCGACCGGTTCCCGAAGCAGGGGTCGCGCCACCCGTGGCAGGTGCACCAGAGCTACCTGCGGGACTACCGGGCCCTCAGGCGCAGCCAGGTCGACGACGGCGTGATGCGGTTCTCGAACCCGGCCCCGGCGTCCCAGGAGGCCGACGCCAGCCTGGCCAGCTGAACCGGTCGAACGGGGCGGGTCAGGACCAACGGCACTGGCGGCGCGCCGGTGCCGGCGCGCTGATGTGAGCATGGAACCAACTGCGCCCCTCCCGGCGTCGAGCCCCGGCTCGGTGCCGCCCGGCGGATCGGGGAAGCCCTGGCCCGCCATCGTCCTCGGCGTGCTCGCCGCCGTGCTCGCCGTCGTTCTCATCATCGTGCTCGCCAGCGACGACGACGACGAGGACGTCGCCACGGACGACACGACCACGACCGAGCAGACCACGTCCACCACCGAGGAGGAGACGACCACCTCCACCACGGAGGAGACGACCACGTCGACGACCACCACCGAGCCCACCGGGCTGCCCGACGCCGAAGCGGCCAACGTGGTGTGGCCCGACCCGGCCGGCGATGTCGCCTACGACAGCCCGATGACTGCGGTGGAGGGCTTCGCCGAGGACCTCCTCGGCTTCGTGAACCCGACGTACAGCGACTTCATGCAGGGCGACAGCCGCTCGGGCGAGGCCGAGGTGCGCCAGCTTCCCGACGGGCCCGCCACCACCGTGGCCGTCCGGCAGATGAGCGACGACAACTGGTACGTGCTGTTCGCCGCGACCTCCGAGGTCGAGCTCACCGAGCCCACCGCGCAGACCGCCATCGACACGCCGTTGCAGGTGGCCGGGCGGTCCCGGTCGTTCGAGGGTCAGGTCCGCATCGCGGTGTTCGAGCGGGGCGGCACCGAACCGCTCGGCGAGGGCTTCGTCACCGGCGGCAGCGGCGAGGCGCTCGAGCCCTTCACCGGCGAGATCGAGTGGGAGAACCCCGGCGGCGGGTGGGGTGTCGTGGTCGCCAGCACCGAGGGCGGCCCGGACGGGTCGATCCTCGTGGCCACCGCCATCCCGGTCGGCTTCATCGGCGGCGACTGAGGCCGCCGCTCCCGCTACGCCGTGGGCTGGAAGGGCAGCACCGGGCCGAAGTCGCCGGGCCGCGCCGGGCGGCGGTCGAGCCAGGCGTCGGCGCAGGCCGCCGAGCAGAACCGGCGCCCGCCCTCGTCGCGGACGGTGTGGGCGCGGGCGATGGTGAGCCCGCAGACCGGGTCGGTGACCGCGTCGTCGCCGGCGTCGCGCAGGAACAGGCACCGGGTGGCGACCTCGGTGGCCAGCCCCCGCACCGACACGGCGGTGGCGGGCTGGGCTCCCACCCACGCCGGCCGTTCGGCGGCGACCTCGGTGGTGGCGAGCAGCTCGTGGGGGCGCGCCTGGTCGCACAGGCGGGCGGCGACGTTGACGGCCCGCCCGATGTAGTCGTCGCCTTCGAACATGATGACCGGGCCGGACGCCATCCCGGCCCGCAGCGGCAGCGACGGGAGGCGCTGGCCGAGCTTCTCGTCGATCTCGACGACGAGGGCAACCACGGCGTCGACCATCGTGGAGCTGAGCATGGCGCCGTCGCCCAGCCACTTGACCACGCGCACGCCGCGCCGGGCCGCAGCCTCCCGCAGCATCGTGCGCAGCTCGGCGAGGACGAGGACCGTGCGCTCGTCGCCGTGGCGCTCGGTGAAGGACGTGAACCCGCTGAGATCGATGAAGCCGAAGCAGCGATCAACCCGCACGGCGGCACCGGGTCGGGATCGGGGTGCGAGCGTCGGCCACGGGGGGATCATACGGAACACCTGTCATCGCACCCGCCACCGGATCGGGCCGCGGTCGTGCCCGCCGGCGGTCGTGGGGCAAGGTGGACCGGCCCCGGCATCCCCCGGCCGGCGCTCCCTCCCCCTCCCCGCGACCCGAATCGAGGTTCGACGTGAAGCGACTGCTCACCCTCCTGGCCGTGCTCGGCCTGCTGCTCAGCGCCTGTGGCGACGACGACAGCAGCGCCAGCGACGACGCCGCCGACGTGGAGGCCGATGCCGACGCCCCCGCCGACGAACCCGGCGACGAGGCGCCGGCCGACGAGGACGAGGACGCCTCGTCCGCCAGCGACGACGACTACGTGCAGGCCCTCGCCGCCGACCTGAAGGAGGGCGACTCGTTCCCGGGCACCGACGAGCAGATCGACTGCCTGGCCGGCGGCTTCGTCGACTCGCTCGGCGGCGCCGACGAGCTCCGTGCGGCCGACATCAGCCCCGACGAGCTGGCCACCTCCGGCAGCCCGAAGGACCTCGGCCTCGAGATCGATCCCGAGGAGGTCGCCGGCCAGCTGGTCGACACCTTCGAGACCTGCGACTACGACCTGGTCGACCTGCTCATCGAGTCCTTCGGCGGTCAGGCCCCTGAGGGCTTCGAGGACTGCGTCCGCGAGAAGGTCACCAACGACGAGCTCGCCGAGGTGTTCGCCAAGGCCCTCGCCGACCCTGAGGACCCCGAGGCCGCCGGCGACATCAGCGAGCGCCTGCAGGGCTGCATGCCCGACGACCCGAACCCGTCGGCGCCCACCACCAGCGCCGGCTGACACCCGACGGCGTGGCCCGGCTGGGGGGCGCTGCCCCTACAGCTGGGCCATGTTGTCGAAGCGGGTGAGGTGGTTCCGGAACGCCAGGTTGATCTTGCCGGTGGGCCCGTTCCGGTGCTTGGCCACGAGCACCTCGGCCATGCCGCGATCGGGTGAGTCGGGGTTGTAGACCTCGTCGCGGTACAGGAACATCACGACGTCGGCGTCCTGCTCGAGCGACCCGGACTCGCGCAGGTCGGACAGCATGGGGCGCTTGTCGGTGCGGGACTCGAGCGTCCGGGACAGCTGCGACAGGGCGATGACCGGGCATTCGAGCTCGCGGGCGAGGATCTTGAGCCCGCGGGACATCTCGGAGACCTCGATCTGGCGGGACTCGGCCCGACCCCGGCCCTGCATGAGCTGCAGGTAGTCGATGACCACCATGCCGAGGTCGCCGAGCTGGGACTTGAGCCGGCGGGCCTTGGCCCGGATCTCCATGACCGAGACGTTGGGGTTGTCGTCGAGGTACAGGCGGGCCTCGGCCAGCCGTGACACGCCGAGGGCGATGCGGTCCCACTCGGCGTCCTGGAGCCGGCCGTCGCGCACCTTGGTGGAGTCGATCTGGGCCTCGGCGCACAGCAGGCGCTGCGTGAGCTCGAGGTTGCCCATCTCCAGGCTGAAGAACAGCACCGGCCGGCGGGACTGGAACGCGGCGTTCGCCGTGAGGTTCAGGGCGAAGCTGGTCTTGCCCATGGCGGGGCGGGCCCCGACGATGACCAGCGTGTTGGGCTGCAGCCCTGAGAGCAGGCGGTCGAGGTCGACGAAGCCGGTGGGCAACCCGGTGATGGCGTCGCCCCGCTCGACCAGGGCCTCGAGCCGGTCGAGGGTGTCGCCGAGCAGCGACTCGATGGGGACCATGGAGTCGGTGACCCGCCGCTGGCCGAGCTCGTAGACCAGCGACTCGGCCTGGTCGACCGCCTTCTCGACGTCGTCGGGGACCTCGTAGCCGAGCTCGGCGATCTCGGCGCCCACGCCGATCAGCTTCCGCAGGACGGCGTGGTCGCTGATGATGCGGGCGTACCGGGCGGCGTTGGACACCGCCGGGGCGGTGGTGACGATGTCGGCGAGCACCGAGCGCCCGCCGATGGCGTCGAGCACGCCGGCCCGGGCGAGCTCGTCGGCGACGGTGACCGGGTCGGCCGGCTCGCCCGCCGAGTCGAGGCTGCAGATGGCGTCGAAGATGTGGGCGTGCGCCGGCTTGTAGAAGTCGTCGGGGCGCAACATCGAGGCCGTGGCCGAGATGGCGTCCTTGGACAGCATCATGGCGCCGAGCAGGTTCTGCTCGGCCACCAGGTCGCTGGGGGGCACGCGCCCGGCAGCGCCGGGGCGGGGCCCGCCGTTGGACCGCGACGGTCCGTGGGGACCGGAGACGTCGATGCGATGCGACGTGTTGGACAACGAGGCGACCTTCCGTGGCGTCGGAGCTTCAGGCGGCGTTCACCGTCGCGCCATCCCCTTGTGGGGTACCAGGGGCACGGATTGGGGAAATCCCTGTGGATCCTGTGGGAAGTCCCTGCGCCCGGGCGCGGCGAGCACGCCCCGCGGTACGGCGGGGCTGTGACGCGAGGGCCCTCGGGGGGCCGGGAGGGTGCCGGCGGGGCGGACGGACCGCCCCGCCGACGACCGGCTCAGGCCGGCTCGACCTCGACGGTGATGGGGAACTGCACCTCTTGGTGGAGCTTGGCCATCACGTAGTGGGTGCCGGTGGTCTTGATGGGCTCGTCGATCGAGATGATCTTGCGGTCGAGCTCGATCTCGGTCTGCTCGAAGACGGCCTGGGCGATCTCGCCCTCGTGCACGGCGCCGAACAGGTGGCCGTTCTCGGCCGCCTTGGCGTGGATGACGATGCGCTTGGGGACCAGGGTGGTGGCGATCTGCTGGGCGGCGTCGATGGCCTTGGTGTCGCGCACCTCGCGCGCCTTGCGCATCTGCTCGGCCTGGGCCTCGGCGGAGGAGGTGGCCCGCATGGCGAGGCCCTTGGGGATGAGGTGGTTGCGGGCGTGCCCGTCGCTCACCTCGACCAGGTCGCCGCGCTTGCCGACCATGTCGACGTCCTTGCGGAGGATGACCTTCACGCCTCGACCTCCTCGTCCTCGGTGATCTCGTCGGTCACCTCGTCGGACTCGGTGGTCTCGTCCACGTCGTCCGTGTAGTCGTCCTCGCGACGGGGACCACGACGGTCGTCGCCGCGACCCCGGCCGCTGCCCCGCTGCTGGGTGACCCGGCTGGTGTAGGGCAGCAGGGCCATCTCGCGGGCGTTCTTGATGGCCGCCGCGACCTCGGACTGCTGCTGGGAGTCGTTGCCGGTGACCCGGCGGGCCCGGATCTTGGCCCGGTCGGACTGGAACCGGCGGAGCAGGTTCACGTCCTTGTAGTCGACGTAGGTGACCTTCTCCTGGGTCAGGATGCTCGTGCGCTTCTTCGAGCGCCGGGCGTTGTCCTTGTTCTTGCTGCGTGCTCGTGCCATGGCTAGAAGGGCTCCTCGGCGTCGTCGTAGGCGGCGGGTTCGTTGCGGGGCGGCTCGTAGCCACCGCCGCCACCGCCGCTGCCGCCAGGGGCGTCGCGACGGATCTTCTCGATGCGGGCCGTGGCCCAGCGCAGGGACGGGCCGACCTCGTCGGCGACGATCTCGACCTTCGAGCGCTTGTCGCCGTCCTGGGTCTCCCAGGACCGCTGCTCGAGGCGGCCGGTGACGATGATGCGGTCGCCCTTGGAGATGGACTCCGACACGTTGTCGGCGAGCTCGCGCCAGCAGACCACGTCGAAGAAGGAGGTGTCCTCCTGCCACTCGCCGTTCTGCTGGTACCGCCGGTTCACGGCGACGCCGAGCTGGGCGAGCGCCGTGCCGCTGGTGAGGTAGCGGAGCTCGGGATCGCGGGTGACGTTCCCGACGATGGTGATGTTGTTTCCGTTGGCCATGTCGTCCTCCGAAGGATCAGGCGCTGCCGGAGCCGATGAGGCCCCGACGCTCCGCCTCGTGATCGGGCAGGCGGAGCAGCTTGTGGCGGACGATCTCGTCCGCGAGTCGAAGGGACCGCTCCACGCCGTCGAGCGCACCCGGCTCGGCGAGGACCTCGAACACCACGTAGGACCCCTCGGTCTTGTGGTTGATCTCGTACGCGAAGGTGCGGCGACCCCAGAAGTCGGTGGACGCAACCATCCCCGCGTCGTTGAGGCGACCTTCGATCTGCTGGACCTGGGCCTGGGCCTGGGTCTCGTCGAGATCGCCATCGATGATGACCATCAGCTCATAGGCGCGCATATGCCTACGGTTTCCTTCCTACGGATCCGGCGGTGCCGGAGCCCCGGGGCGGGGCAGGACGGACAGGGAAGCGGCCATCGTAGCGACGGGTGCTGGTTGCGGGCACATCCACGTCGGACAGTGTCCCCGGAGGGGGTGACAGGAACGCGGTCGGCGCCCTCAGGCGGGCGCGGCGCAGGCCTCGCCGGTCGGTGCGAGGGTGGCGCCGGGTTCGAAGCGCGCGGCCAGGGGCGAGCCCTGCACGACCTCGAGCCCGAGGCGGTAGGGCGCCGCCGGCGGGTAGCGCTCGCAGGCCGCGGGGTCCTCCGACTCGCACGGCACCATGTCGGCCCGCGACACGAACGTGCCGGCGTCGTCCCACCAGGCGATGGTGAGGGGCACGACGGTGCGGAACATGTAGAAGGGCGCGTCGGAGGGGGCGTCGTTCGAGAACAGCATCCCGTCGTGGCCCTCGAGGTCGGTGACCTGCATCAGGCCCTGCGAGCGCTCCTCGACCGTGTCGGCGTGGAGCAGGCACAGCTCGAGCACGTCACCGGCCGCGGTGGTGAGCCGTGCGGCGACGGTGCCGAAGCGGCCGGCGAGCTCCGACACGGCGGCCGCCGGCGCAGCGAGCTCGGGGTCGGCCGGCGCGTCCGCCCCCTCGGAGACGCACGCGGCGAGGCCGGCGGCGAGCACGCCGCCGACCAGCCAGCGCAGGAGGCGCATCCCGCGCACGTCGTCGACCGTGGGCAGCCACGACGGCGCCCACGACGGCGGATCGAGGAGCGGGTCGCGCGGCGGCTCCGTCATGGGGCCATGCTGCCCCATCGGGCTGGTGCGCAGCCGCGTGCAGAACCCGGGGGTCAGCTGCGGTGGGTGTGAGCGCCGTAGAGGCCGAGGGTCTCCGCGGTCTCGGCGGAGAGGTGGTAGCTCTCGTCGTCGTTCGGGAACGCCCGGGTGCGCACGTCGGCGGCGAAGGCCTGCAGCGCCTCGACGGATGCGGCCCCGATCTCGGCGTAGCGGCGCACGAACTTGGGTGCCATGCGGTCCTCGATGCCGAGCACGTCGTGGTACACGAGCACCTGGCCGTCGCAGTCGCGGCCGGCGCCGATGCCGATGGTGGGGACGTCCACGGCGTCGGTGACCATGCGGGCGACGGCGTCGGGCACGCCCTCGAGGACGATGGCGAAGCAGCCCGCGGCGGCGAGGGCCTTGGCGTCGTCGACGAGGGCGAGGGCGGCGGCGTGCTGCTTGCCCTGCACCTTGAAGCCGCCCATGGCGTGCACGGACTGGGGCGTGAGGCCGAGGTGGCCCATCACGGGGATCTCGGCGTCGAGGATGGCCTCGATGACCGGCAGGCGCTTGCGTCCGCCCTCGAGCTTCACCGAGTGGGCGCCGGCCCGGACGAGCGCGGCCGCGTTGCGGACGGCCTCGTGGGGGTCGGTGTGGTAGCTCATCCACGGCAGGTCGGCCACCACCATGGGCAGGCGGTGCTCGGCGGTGGAGGCCTTCAAGCCGCGGGCGACGGCGCCGGTGTGGTGGGCGATGTCGTCGACCGTGACCGACAGCGTGTCGTCGTGGCCCAGGACGACCATGGCGACGGAGTCGCCGACCAGGATCAGGTCGACGCCGGCGGCGTGGGCCATCTTGGCGCCGGGCGCGTCGTAGGCCGTCACCATCACCAGGGGCTCGGACCGCTCGGCCGTCTTGACGGCACGGATCGCAGGCGCGTTCCAGGACGTGCGCATGTGTTCTCCTCACTGTCCCGTCCAGCGGCTGGGTGCCTGCCGGCGGTGCCTCCAGCGTACCGGTGGCGGCGCCGAAGTGCCATCGTCGCTCCGGCACCCTCCGGCTCGCGACGGCAGGGCTACGCTCCGTGCGTCGACACGGTGACCCCCGTCCCCGGGCCCGTCGGCGGCGACGCTGGGGGGAGCACGCTGCTCGAGCGCGACCCGGCCCTCGAGCTGGCCCGCCGCGCCGCAGCCCGGGCCGCGTGCGGGTCACCGCGCGTGGTGGCGCTCATGGGTCCGGCCGGCTCCGGTCGCTCGGCCCTGCTGGCCGAGGTGGGCGACGCGCTCGGCGACGCGTGGGCCCGGTGCACGGCTGGCGCCTCCCCCAGCCTCGCAGGCGGCCCGACCGCCGGCCGCGGCACGGCGCGCCGTCCGGTGGCCGTGCTCCTCGACGACGCCGACGAGCAACCCGATGAGGTGCTGGCCGCGCTGGCCGGCCGGCTCGACGGCGGCGAGGTCGCCCTGGTGGCGCTCGCCCTGCTGCCGGGTTCGGTCAGCGGCGACGCGCTCCGCCGGCTCCTCGACCGGCCGGGGACCCAGGAGGTGCCGCTGCGGCCGCTGTCGCTCGCGGCGGTGCGGACGCTGGTGGTGCAGGTCCTCGGGCGGGACGACCCCGACCTCGCGGCCCTCGTGCACCGGCGCAGCGGTGGGCTGCCCGCGCTCGCCGTCGCCCTCCTCGACGACCCGGTCGACCCGCTGCCGGCGGGCGCCGCCCGGCGCGCCCGCCGCCTGCTCGATCGGTGCCCCGACGACGTGCGGGCCGTCGTCGAGCTGCTCGCGGTGGCGCCCCGTCCGGTGCCCGTCGACGCGCTGGAGCCGGCGTCGTCCCGCGCCGCGGTGGTCGCCGCGCGCGACGCCGGGCTGGTGGTGCTGCGCGAAGGCGGGGCGCGGGCCCACCCACCGCTGCTCGGAGAGGTGGTGCTGGCCGAGCTCGACACCCGGCGCCGGGAGCGGCGCCAGCGCGAGCTGGCCCGGTGCTGGATGGCCCACCGCGACCCGTGCCCGTCCTCCATCGCTGCCCTCCTCGAGGCGGCAGGCGATCGACGGGGGGCGTCGGCGTTCCACGTGCGCGCCGCCGAGGACGCGCTGCGCACCGGCGACCCCGACCTCGCCCAGTCGCACTTCGCCCGGGCCCAGCGGTCGGGCGCCGCCTTCGACGCCGACACCCTGGAGCGAGCGGCGCGGGCGGCGGCATCGGCAGGACGTCCTGGTGCAGCCGAGCGGTGGGCCCGCGGCGCGGAGGACGCGCACCGCACGGCCGGCGACCACGCCGCGGCCCGGCGGGTGTGGCAGCACCCCGAGCTCGCCTACATCCGGCGCACCGCGCTCGAAGGCGTGGAGCTCGACCGGGGGTCGCCCCTGCGACAGGCCACCGACGCCGAGGCCGCCGCCCGCCGGCGCGACCCTCGCGCCCGGTCGCTGGCCTCGTGCGCGGCCGTGGCTGCGCGCGACGCCGGCGACTCCGACGCCCTCGGCACGGCCGGCCTCGCCCTGCTCCTCGCCGGCGCGGCGGACGAGAGCCGGGCGGTCCACGAGGAGCTGCGCCAGCGAGCGCTCGAGCGCGCCGATGCGGCCAGCGAGGCCGCCCAGCTCCGCGCCCTCGCGCGGGTGGCGCTCGCCGTCGGCGATCCGCTCGCCGCGCTGCTGCACGCGCGGGCCGGCGTCCTCGCCGCCGAGCGCGAGCCGGGCACGGTGGTGCGGGCGTTCCAGCAGATCCACCTCGCCACGATGCTCACGCTCACCGGCGACCTCGACGAGGCAGAGGCCATCGCCGAGCCGCTCGCCGCGCACCCCGACCCCACCGTCGTCGCCATCGCCGGCATCCCCCGGGCCGGGCTCGCCCTCGCCGGCGATGAGCCCCGGGTCGCGCTGGCGCTGCTCGCGCCCCTGCTCCCCCACCGCGACGCCGCCGGGCCCGATGCGTTCTCCGGCGTGCTGCTCCAGGTCGCCGAGGCGCACGTGCTCCTCGACGACGCCGACCGGGCGCGGGCGGCGCTCGACGAGCTCGACGCCTTCGCAGGGGGCACGCTCGAGCCGACCCGCGCCGACGCGCTGGCCATCGCCGGGCGCCTCGCCGCCCGCGCCGGCGATCGGGACGGCGTCGCCGG
>DASTYO010000052.1:0-14615 GCA_035764875.1 Acidimicrobiales bacterium
CTGCGGCTCACGGTTGCCGCGCCCCCGGATGGGCACACCGTCGAGTCTTTCCTCGATCGTCAGGGGTCTTTCCCTCCGGTCAGCGGTCTCTCCCGCCGTCCACCACTACTTCTGTTGCCAGGCTGTAGTGGTCAGGCCCCGCGTGGCCTTTCGGCTCGCAAGTGGCCGAAGCCCTACATCGTCACCTGGTGATCAGGCGGCGAGAGCGTAGGAGTTCGACACGTCTGCACGGTTGGCAGTTGTGTTGGTGCCCCGATTAACGAGTCTGAGCAACTCGGGTCGCACGATGTCGCTTCCGGTCCCGACGTCGAAACCGATCAGCCCCTTGTCAATGTTCGCTCCCGGCCGCAGCCGGGCTTGCCATCGTACCGGTCAACCGTGACCGGCCCACCAGGATTCCCGTCGGGACAGGGGTCCGCGAGTTCCTGTCAGACCCCCTGCGGAAGATGGTCCTCATGCGCGAGGCACCACCTTTCCCCACCGGATCGGACGATCCGCTCTCGGTCGAGTCGATCATGGCCCGGCTGGCCGCCGGCGACACCGCCGCCGTCTTCACCCTCTGCGAGCACCACGGCCACCGCGTGGCCGGGGTCGTCCGCCGGCAGCTGCGCCGGTGCGGCGTTGACGACATCAGCCGGGACGAGCTGCAGTCGCTGGTCATCGACGCCTGCCTGGAGCTGCTCGAGGTGGCGCCGTCGTGGCGGCCTGGTGGGGCGCTGCCCTGGTGGTGGGCCGAGGGCCGCATCAAGGGCGTCGTCAACCGCTGGGTGGGCGTCCACGCCGAAGCGCTCGACGACCACCTGAGCCACGCCGACCGGGCCGACGAGGTGGCGGCCCCGGCCGCCGAGGCGTCCATCGCCGAGACGTTCGCCCGGCTGGTCGAGGCCGAGCCGCTGGTCGGCCTGGTCGCCGAGGCCGCCCGAGCGGCGAAGGTCGACGACGTCACCCTCGTGTGCGTGCTCGACTACCGCATCCAGCAGGACCAGGGCGACCCGTCGCCGGCCCACACGCTGGCCGGCCGCTATGGCATCTCGCCCGACGCCCTGCGCCAGCGGGTGTCCCGGAGCCGCCGCCGGCTGCGCCGGGTCGTGGAGACCGACCCCCGCTTCGCCCCGCTGGCCGGGTTCCAGCTCGTCGCATGAGGTCCGCACCCCCCGCCTCACGGGAGGCGGCCCGGCGCCGCCACCCCAGCACGCACTCGCCCGTGGCCGGCGGCGCGCTCCGGGGCTGCGTCGCCGCCGTCGTGGGCCGGACGGGCGCCGCCCACCCCGAGGTCGCAGCCTCGGTGCTCGCCGTGCGCGGCCGCTCGGGTCTGGATCCGGAGGTGTTCGCCCGCCGGGCCGGCGTGGCGCTCGACGTGCTGCTGGCGGCCGAGGCCGGCGACCTCGGGCGGGACGAGCTGCCGGGCGCGCTCCGCCGGATGGTGCCCCAACCCGACGGGCCCGCTCCCGGTCAGAAGTTCTCGTCGTTGTAGTCCTCGATGGCCTGGGTGATCGTGGCGTCCGCCTCGGCGATCACGTCATCCACGCCCCGTCCGCCGAACATGAGCCCGTCGAGGGCCTCCCGCACCGCGGCCCGGGTCTCGGTGTACGGGCCGATCAGGGGTCCGGGGTGGGCCGGGTCCACGTTCTGGAGCCCGTCGTAGGCCACCTTCAGCCATCGGCCCGGCCGGGTGTTGGCCCAGAAGTCCTGGATCTCCTGCGACTGGGCCGTGGTCTGGCGCACCGGGAGGTACGAGCCCTCGAGGTGCCACAGGGCCTGCTTCTCGGGTTCGTTCACGAACTTCACGAAGTCCCAGGCGGCGGCGATCTGCTCGTCGGTGCCGGTGTTGGTGAGGTACCAGACGCCACCACCCAGCTGGCCCTGGTTGGCGGCGTCGAGGCCGGGGAACGGGCCGGCGTCCACGTTGATGTCGATGGGCGGGAGCTCGAAGTCGAGCCCGAGCTCGGCGGGGTCGAGGTTGCCCTCCAGCACGGCGTTGATGGTGGTGACGGCCGTGGAGGTCTCGATGGTCATCGAGGCCTGCTGGAGGCCGAGCGCGAAGTAGTGGTCGAACTGGCCCTCCGTGCCCGGCACGGGCTCGAGCAGGCCCTCATCGCGCATCGTGGCGAGCTGGTCGAACAGACGGTGGGTGGCCTCGTTGTCGAACGCCCCGGCGGTGGTCTCACCGTCGCCGCGCCCGTTGTCGTTGTCGACCAGGCCCTCGCCGGCGCCGGTCAGCCAGAACTCGACGAACCACGGCTGCATGTTCAGCACCACCGGCCGGTCGACGACGCCGGCCGCCTTGATGGCCCGGGCGTACTCGGCCACCTCGGCGAGGGTCTCCGGCGGGTCGTCCGGGTCGAGGCCGGCCTGCTCGAAGTGGTCGCGGTTGTAGTAGAGCAGCACGGTCGAGACGTTGAACGAGGCCGGCTGGAGCACGCCGTCCACGCTGTAGAAGTCGACGACGCCCGGCGCGAAGTCGTCGTAGCCGTCGTAGCCGTCGGCCTCGGCGCACACCGCGGCTGGCACGATGGTGCCGGAGTCGGCGAGGAACTGCGTGTTGGTGTCCTCCATCACGCCGATGGTGGGCAGGTCGCCGCTCGGGATCCCCTGGCGGTACTTGCGCAGGAGCTCCTCGTAGGCCGCCCCCTGGTTCTCGACCCGCACGCGCACCGCGTCCTGGGTGGAGTTGTACTCGTCGGCCAGGGCGTTGAGCGTGCGGTTCGTCAGGCCCACGTAGGTGTGCCAGAGCGTGATGTCCACGGGCCCGTCGGCCTCGGCCAGCGCGTCCACCGGGCACAGCTCGGCGGCACCGTCGCCGTCGCCACCGCCACCAGGCGCCGCCTCCTCGCCGCTGTCGCCGCCGCAGGCCGCAGCGAGCAGGGTGGCCGCGAGGGCCAGGGACACCAGCCCCAGCAGCCGGGGGTGGGTTCGGGTGGTCATGGTCGCTCCTCGGGGATGGGGGCCGGACGGTTCATCCCTTCACCGCGCCGGCGGTGAGGCCACGGATGAGGTGGCGCTGGAAGAACACGAGGATCAGCAGGATCGGCACGGCGGCGATGATGGCGGCGGCGAAGCCCAGGTTGAGCTCGTTGATGTTCTCGCTGGCGAACTTGGGGAGGGCGATCTGGATGGTGTCCCACGCCTCGCGGGTGACGATGGCGCGCGGCCACAGGTACTGGTTCCACGCCGACAGGAACGAGATCACCGCGAACGAGGCGATGATGGGCCGGGTCACGGGGATCGCCACGTTCCACAGGAAGCCGAGGTGCCCGAAGCCGTCGAGCTCGGCGGCGTCGCGGAGGTCGTCGGGGATGCCCAGGAAGCCCTGGCGGACGAGGAACGTGCCGAACGCCGAGGCGAGGAACGGCGCCGCCAGGCCCTGGTAGGAGTTGAACCAGCCGAAGGTGCGGATCGTCTCGACGTTGGCGATGAGGGTGACCTCGATCGGCAGCATCAGCGTGGCCATGAACACCACGAACATCGTCCGGCGGAAGGGGAACCGCAGGAACGCGAAGGCGTAGGCGGCCAGCACGGCGGTGCTCACCTGGGCGACCGTGATGATGACCGTCACCACGGCCGAGGTGGTGAGCCGCCGGCCCAGGTCGCCCTGGGTGAACGCCCGCTGGAACACGTCCCACTCCGGGTCGACGGGGCGGGGCGGCTGGCCGGCGCTGAGGTAGGAGATGGGCTGGGAGATGGCCCGCATCAGGATCATCCACACCGGGAACAGCACGATGACCGAGAGCGCCGAGAGCAGGACGTACCAGGCGGCGTTCTTCAGCAGGCGACGCCGGCGTCCCGGGCGGCGGGTGGACGGGACGGCGCCGAGCGACGGGCCGACCGGTTCGACGGTGAGGTCGCTCATCGCCGGTCGCTCCCGTAGTGCACCCGCCGCTCGAGCAGCAGGAACTGGCCGAGCGCGGCGAGCAGGGTCACGGCGAACAGCCCCACCGCCATCACCGACCCCTCGCCCACGTCGCCGCCCTGCTGCTGCTTGAAGATCTTGAACACCAGCGTCTCGGTGGCGCCGGCGGGCCCGCCCTCGGTGAGGATGTCGATCTGGGCGAAGGCCTGGAACGCGAACACGGTGAGCACCACGACCAGGAACAGCAGCGTCGGCGACAGCAGCGGCAGGGTCACGGTGAAGAACCGCCGCGCCGGGCTCATCCCGTCGACCGTGGCCGCCTCGTCGAGCTCGACGGGGATCGCCTGGAGGCCGGCGAGCACGACGATGAAGGTGAGGCCGAGGTTCTGCCAGATGGAGCTGAGCGACACGCCGAACAGGGCCATGTCGGGGTCGCGGAGCCAGTCGACCTCGAAGTAGCCCACCGTGGGGTTGATCAGCACCAGCCACACGATGCTGGCCACCGCCACCGACGTGGCGACGGTGGAGGAGAAGATGGTGTGGAACACCTTGATGCCGCGGAGGCGCCGGTTGGCGGCGACCGCGAGCAGCACGCCGAGCACCAGCCCGGCCGGCACGGTGAGCAGCACGTACTCGAGCGTCGTGCGCAGCCCCTCGGTGAACTCCTCGCCGGTGAGCACCTCGGCGTACTGCTCGACGCCGACGTAGCGCTGGCGGGTGCGGGTCTGGTTCTGCTGGAAGAACCCGAGGTAGACGATCCGCCCGATGGGATAGAAGAAGAAGACGCCGAACACGAGCAGCGACGGGGCGAGGAACAGGGCGGCGATGCCGCCCTCCCGCACCTGCCGGCGCCGCCGCCACGTGGTCGACCTGCTCATGGGCCCAGCCGCTCGGTGGTGCCGGCGTCGAAGAGGTGGACGTGGTGCCGGGCGGCGGTGAGGTGGACCGTTTCGCCGGGCCGGAGGCTGCCCTCGCCCTCCTCGGCGTCGCGGACGATCACGGGCGTGCCGTCGACGTCGCAGTACAGGTGGCGTTCGTGGCCCAGCCACTCGACCGCCCGCACCGTGGCCGGCAAGCCCTCGGCGCCGTCGCCGTCGCCGTCGCCCGTGCGGACGTGCTCGGGGCGGAGGCCGACCACCACCTGCGTTCCGTCTGCGACGTCGACGTCGGGGGCGGGGAGTCGGCCGCCGCCGACCTCCACCCACGCACCGCCACCCCGCCCACGGACCCGACCGGGGAGGGAGTTCATCGGCGGACTGCCGATGAAGCGGGCGACGAACAGGTTCGCCGGGCGGTCGTACACCTCGCGGGGCGCGCCCACCTGCTGGAGCCGCCCGTCCTCGAGCACGGCGATCCGGTCGGCCATGGTCATGGCCTCGACCTGGTCGTGGGTGACGTAGACGATGGTGGTGGCCAGCTGCCGGTGGAGCTCGACCAGCTCGACGCGGGTCTGGGCCCGGAGCTTGGCGTCGAGGTTCGACAGCGGCTCGTCCAGCAGGAAGACCTGGGGGCGCCGGACGATGGCGCGGGCCAGCGCCACCCGCTGCCGCTGGCCCCCGGAGAGGGCGCCCGGCTTGCGGTCGAGCAGCTCGCTGAGCCCGAGGATGCGGGCGGCCTCGGCGACCCGTTCGGCCCGCTCGGGCTTGTGCAGCTTGCGCGGCGCACCGCCGTCGACGACGTAGGGACGGGTCTTCAGCGGCACCTCGATGTTCTCCCGCACGGTCATGTGCGGGTAGAGCGCGTAGCTCTGGAACACCATCGCGATGTCGCGCTCCTTGGCCTCCACGTCGTTGACGACGGTGTCGCCGATGCGCAGCTCGCCCTCGGTGACCGTCTCGAGCCCGGCGATCATCCGCAGGGCCGTCGACTTCCCGCACCCCGAGGGGCCGAGCAGCACCATGAACTCGCGGTCGCGGATCTCGAGGCTCACCGAGTCCACCGCGGTGACGTCGCCGAACCGCTTCGTCACCTGGTCGAACGTGACCCCGCTCACGGTCGCCTCACCCGCAGGAACCTACCGTCGACCGGAGCAGGGCTCGATCAGGTGTAGATGATGTGGCCGTCGACGGCCATCTCGTAGAAGTCGCCCACGGTGATGATGCCGTCGACCTGCTCGATCAGGTCGTCCTTGGTGAGCCCGAAGAGGTCCACCGTGGCCTGGCACGCGTAGAGCCCGGCGCCGGTGTCCGAGATCATCTCGATGAACTCGGGGATCGGCGGGATGTCGAGCGCCTCCATCTTGCGCTCCATGTAGTGGGTCATGACCGACGAGATGCCGGGGAGGCCGCCGGCCCACGTGGCGAGGTGGAGGCCGGGGTTGCCGACGGTGGCCACCTTGATGTGCTCGTGGCGCCGGCGGTGGATGGCGTCGAGGCCGAAGAAGGTGAAGAACAGGTTGGCCTCCATGCCCTCGGCGCGGGCGCCGTTGGCCATGATCAGCGCCGGGTAGACGCCCTCGAGCGACCCCTGCGAGATGATGATCGAGATCTTCTGCGTGCTCAGGTCCATGGGTGGTCCCTCCTGGTCGGCGGTGCGGGGTTCAGATGCAGCCCTTGGGCTTCGGGATGCCGGCCATGCGGGCGGCGACCTTCGCAGGACCCTTGGGGAACAGCTGGTAGAGCTCCTTGACCGACACGCCGGAGGTCTTGCCGAGCGCCCGCACCGTGGGGCCGGTGCCGTTGGCGAAGTACTCCTGGCGCATGAAGCGGATGACCTGCCAGTGCTTGTCGTCGAGCTCGTCGATGCCCTCCTTCTCGGCGAGCTCGGGAACCATCTCCTCGGTCCACTGGCTCGGGTCCTCGAAGAAGCCCTCGTCGTTGAGCTCGACCGAGCTGCCGGCGATGGTTGCGGTGGTCATGGCGGTGGTCTCCTCGCTCGTGGGTCGGTCGCGGTCAGCGGAGGTGCTTGCCGGCCATCGGCATGTCCGGCTTGATGCCCGGGATGTCCCGTCCCGGCAGGAGGCTGTGCCAGTAGAACCACTGGAACATCAGCTTCCCGAGGTGGTTGAGCCGTGACTCCTTGAGCAGGGGCAGGCCCACCGGACCGGGGAAGTGGCCGTCGACCGGCTCCTGGTCGTAGTTGAAGTCGATGAGCAGCGCCTTCTGGAACCCGGTCTCGATGAAGCAGTTGGCGTGCCCGTCGAAGCTCGCGTCGAGGGGTTCCCCCTGCAGGAACCGGGAGATGTTCTCGACGAGCACCTCGCCCTCGAAGTGGCTCACCGAGCCGGCCTTCGACGCCGGCAGGTTCGTGGCGTCGCCGATGGCGAAGATCTCCGGTGCCGCCTTGGACTGCAGCGTGTGCGGGTCGGTCTCGACGAAGTCGAGGGCGTCGCCCAGCCCGGGGGAGCGGCCGACGTACTCGGCGCCGGAGTGCACCGGGATCACCACGGCGAGATCGAAGGGCACCTCCCGCTCGTCGAAGCTGACGAGCTTCCCCGCCTCCCCGTCGACCTCGCCGGTGTTGAACTCGGTGACCAGCTGGATCCCCTTCTCCTCGAGCATCCCGCCGAGCGTCGAGGCGGCCCGCGGCTTGGTGAACGCCGCGTCGAGCGGCGTCACGAGGGTGATCTCCACCCGGTCGCGGATGCCACGCTCGTGGAAGAACCAGTCGGCGAGGAAGCAGAACTCGAGGGGCGCCACCGGGCACTTGATCGGCATGTCCACCGGGTTGACCACGAGGCGTCCGCCCTCGAACGCGTCCAGCGCCTGCTCGAGGCCCTGGGCGCCGGGGAGGTCGTAGAAGGTGAACACCTTCTCCATCCACCCGGGTCCGGTCAGGCCCTCGGTCTCGTCGAACGCCAGCCGGGCGCCGGTGGCGATGACCAGCACGTCGTAGGGCAGCTCGCGCCCGTCGGGCAGGCGCACGCGGCGGCCCTCGACGTCCACGCGGTCGACGTCGGACTCGACGAACTCGATGCCCTTGCGGAGCTGGCGGTCACGGGGCCGCACGAGGTCCTCGCCGTGGGCGAGGCCGAAGGGCACGAACAGCAACCCCGGCTGGTACAGGTGGTCGCGGTTCTGGTCGACCACCGTGATCGCCAGCTCGGACGCCTTGAACTGCTTGCGGAGCCGGTTCGCCGTCAGCGTGCCACCGGTGCCGCCACCCAGGATCACCACGTTCCTCGTCATGTGTCCCAGCGTGCGACGGAGGCCGGGCATGCGCCCAGGGTCGAAGGTCACCGACACCCTGGGTGGTATGCGGCCTCAGTGGCGGGAGCGCTGGGCGAGGGCTCGCTGGATCTCCCGCTGGGCGTCGCGCGTGGCCTCGACCTCGCGCTTGTCGTGGAGCTTGCGGCCCTTGCCCACGCCGAGCTCGACCTTCGCCCGTCCGCCCTTGAAGTACAGCGAGAGCGGGACGATGGACACCCGCTCGAGATCGACGAGCGAGCGCAGGCGCTCGAGCTCGCGGCGGTGGAGCAGGAGCTTGCGGGGGCGGTCGGGGTCGTGGCCGCTGTGGGACTGGGAGTGGAGGTACGGCGCGATGTGCACGCCGACCAGCCAGGCCTCGGTGCCCTCGAAGCGCACGAACCCGTCGGCGATCTGCACCTTCGCGTCGCGCAGCGACTTCACCTCGGAGCCGTGCAGGACGATGCCGGCCTCGACGGTCTCGCGGATGTCGTAGTTCCGGCGGGCGCGCCGGTTGGCGGCGATCAGCGAGGTCTTGGCGTCGGGCATGGCCTTCGAACGCTACCGGCACCCTCCCGTGCCCGCTCGACCCGGTTGCCTAGCCTGGGCGGCCGCGATGCAGCCCTACCCGCCGCGCCGACCCGGCCCCCCGCCCAACTACACGGCCCGCCGCCTGGTGGCGGTGACGGGCCTCGTGCTCGTGGTGCTGCTCGCGTGGACCGTCGTGGGTCGGGTCACCGACGACGGCGGCTCGGCGGCGCCGCTCACCACCGCGCCCGCACCCACCACGACGACGATGCCCCTCGAGGCACCGCCGCCGTGCGAGCCGCTCCCCGACTCGCAGCCGACCGCGTACGCCCGGCCCGAGGACTGGTACCGCACCCTGCTCGACCCGATCTTCGCCGTGGACGAGCAGTACGCGCCGCCCGACCTGGTCCCCGCCTCGGAGGCCAACTACAGCCCCGAGTTCCAGATCCGGTCCTTCGTGGCCGAGGACCTCAACGCGATGCGCAACGCCATCCTCGCCGAGGGCCTGCCCGAGGTCGCCATCCTCGCCGCCTACCGCTCGATCGCCGACCAGCAGGCGCTGTACGACGGTCGGCTCGGTGAGCTCGGCGAGGCCGCCACCGCCGAGGGCACCGCCCGCCCCGGCCACAGCGAGCACCACCTCGGCACGACCATCGACGTGCGCCCCATCGGCGCCACCGACGTCGACCAGAGCTTCGGGGACACCCCCACCGGCCAGTGGCTGGAGGCCCACGCCTGGGAGTACGGCTTCGTGCTCTCGTACCCCCGGGGCGAGCAGTCGGTCACCTGCTACAAGTACGAGCCCTGGCACCTCCGGTACCTGGGCCGCGAGCTGGCAGGGCGGGTGCACGAGTCCGGGCTGACGCTGCGGGAGTACCTGTGGCACTGGGAGAAGAGCGGCACCGAGCCCGGCGTCTCCCCGTCGGCCACCCCGCCGCCGCTGCCCACGACGACCACCTCCACCACGGTCGCCGAGGGATAGGTTCCGACGTCGCATGCTGCGCCTCGCTGCCTCCGCCTACGCCGCCATCGTCGGGCACGCCTACGACGGCCTCCCCGACGAGGCCTGCGGCCTCCTGCTCGGCGACCCGGCCCGAGGCACGGCACCGGTCTTCCACCCGACGGCCAACGCGTCCCGCTCGTCGCGGGTCTACAGCGTCGGCCCGCGCGACTTCCTCGACGCCGACGACGCCGCCGCCGAAGCCGGCCTCGCCATCGTCGGGGTGGTGCACAGCCACACCCACACCGACGCGTATCCCTCGCCCACCGACGTCGCCCAGGCGCCCGATCCCGACTGGCACTACGTCATCGTCTCCCTCCGCGACGAGGCCCCCGTGCTGCGCAGCTACCGCATCGTCGACGAGGCGATCCGCGAGGAGCCGGTGGTCATCGACCGCGGCTGAGCCGCCGACGGGGGAACACGGCGAGGCGGGTACATTGTTGACCGACGCGGTCAACTTTGCTGCACGCCCACCCACCTGAGGAGCCAGCGTCCCATGGCAGTCTTCGACTCGGTCCTCGACATGATCGGGAACACCCCCATCGTCGACTGCAGCGCGCTCAGCCCGAACCCGAAGGTCCGCATCCTCGGGAAGATGGAGGGCCAGAACCCCGCCGGCTCGGTGAAGGACCGCATCGCCCTCGCCATGATCGAGGAGGCCGAGGCCGACGGCACGCTCACGCCGGGCAAGACCATCATCGAGCCGTCCTCGGGGAACACGGGCATCGCCATGGCGATGATCGCCCGCATGAAGGGCTACCCCATCAAGATCGTGCTCCCCGAGAACGTCTCCATCGAGCGTCGCCAGCTGCTCGAGATCTACGGCGCCGAGATCATCATGAGCCCCGGCGCCGAGGGCTCGAACGGGGCGGTCGCCCGGGCCCGCAAGCTCGCCGAGGAGCACCCCGAGTGGGCCTTCCTCTACCAGTACGCGAACGAGGCCAACCCGCTGGCGCACTACCGCACCACCGGCCCCGAGATCTGGGCCGACGTGCCCGAGATCACCCACTTCGTCGCCGGGCTCGGCACCAGCGGCACCCTCATGGGCGTGGGCCGGTTCCTCAAGGAGCAGGACCCGGGCATCAAGGTGATCGCCATCGAGCCGCCGCTGGGGGAGCGGGTGGAGGGGCTGCGCAACCTCGACGAGGGCTACATCCCGCCCGTGTTCGAGAAGTGGGGCGGCGCCGAGCTGCTCGACCGCAAGCGCATCGTGCGCCCGCGCGAGTCCATCGAGTGGACCCGCAAGCTGTCCACCATCGGCATCTTCTCGGGCATCTCCGCCGGTGCCGCCTTGGCCGGCGCGGCCAAGGTGGCCAGCGAGATCGACGAGGGCACCATCGTGTTCGTGGTGTGCGACTACGGCTGGAAGTACATCTCCACCGGCGCCTGGACCGACGACCTCGACCAGGTCGTCGAGCGCGCCGAGAAGATCATCTACTTCTAGGTCGCACCGCCCGACACCGGCGCCGTCGGACGCGGTACGCTGCCGTGCAAGCGTTTACAGGCAGGCAGCGACAGGGGGATGAGTCGTGGCGCAAGTGACCCTCGACCAGGTCTCGAAGGTGTACCCGAACGGCTTCGAGGCCGTGAAGGACCTGAGCGTCGACATCCAGGACGGCGAGTTCCTGGTGCTCGTCGGTCCCTCCGGCTGCGGCAAGTCCACCGCGCTGCGCATGGTCGCGGGACTCGAGGACATCACCAGCGGCGAGCTGCGCATCGGCGGCCGGCGGGTCAACGAGGCGGCGCCGAAGGACCGCGACATCGCGATGGTCTTCCAGAACTACGCGCTGTACCCCCACATGTCGGTGTTCGACAACATCGCCTTCGCGCTCAAGCTGGCCAAGGTCCCGAAGGCCGAGATCGACCAGCGGGTGCACAAGGCGGCGGAGATCCTCGAGCTCACCGAGAACCTCGAGCGCAAGCCGGGCCAGCTCTCCGGCGGCCAGCGCCAGCGCGTGGCCATGGGCCGGGCCATCGTGCGCCAGCCGGCTGCGTTCCTCATGGACGAGCCGCTGTCGAACCTCGACGCCAAGCTGCGGGTGCAGATGCGGGCCGAGATCGCCCGCATCCAGCGCGAGCTGGGGGTCACCACCATCTACGTCACCCACGACCAGGTCGAGGCCATGACCATGGGCGACCGGGTGGCCGTGCTCAAGGGCGGCATCCTCCAGCAGGTCGACACCCCCCAGAAGCTCTACGACGTGCCCGACAACGTGTTCGTGGCCGCGTTCATCGGCTCGCCGTCGATGAACCTCTACGAGGGGACCCTCACGGCATCGGGCGAGGGCGCCACGCTCAAGCTCGGCAGCCAGACCATCGACGTGCCGGCCAGCGTCCTCCAGCGCCGGGCGGCGCTGAAGGACCACTTCGACCGCACCGTCACCGTGGGCATCCGGCCCGAGGACATGGAGGACGCCGCGCTGGAGCCCGACCACCCCCAGGACCAGCGCATCAAGACCGACGTCGAGCTGGTCGAGGCCCTGGGCTCCGAGCTCATGGTGCACGCCCACATCGACGCGCCGAAGGTCCACTCGGGCGATCCCGACGCGGTGGAGGCCGAGGAGCAGGCATCGAAGTCGGGGACGCCGCTGGTCGCGCGGTTCAGCCCCCGCAGCCGGGCGAGTCGCGGCGAGACCATCGAGGTCGCGGTCGACGCCGCCAACCTCTACTTCTTCGACAACGCCACCGGCCTCACCATCCGCTGAGGGGCGCGGCCCGAACCCGGAACTGGCCTACAGATCCCCCCGCACATGCGGGGGGATCTGTAGGCCAGAACGGGTTCTCAGCCCTTGACCGAGCCGGCGAGCAGGCCTCGGACGAAGTAGCGCTGGAGGCTGAAGAAGACCACCAGCGGCACGGCCATCGTCACGAACGCGGCGGCCGTGAGCACGTGCCAGTCCTGCCCGCGTCCGCCCGACAGGTTGGCCAGGCGCATGGTGAGCGGGTGGGCGTCGGCGTTGGCGCCGAGGAACGTGAGGGCCACCAGGTAGTCGTTCCAGGTCCACAGGAACTGGAAGATGCCGAACGCGGCGAGCGCCGGCACCGACAGGGGCACGATGAGCCGCCAGAAGATCGTGTAGTGGTCGGCGCCGTCGATGCGCGCCGCCTCGAAGATGTCCTTGGGGAGCCCCGACACGTAGTTGAACAGCAAGAAGATGGCCAGCGGCAGGCCGAAGCCGGTGTGGGTGAGCCACACGGCCAGCGCCTTCCCGTTGATGTCCAGGTCGGGGAAGATCGTGGTGCTGCCGATGTGCGCGCCGCCCGTGTACAGCTGGAGCAGGGGGATGAGCGCCATCTGCAGCGGCACCGCCATCAGCGACACCACCGCCACGAACAGCCACCGCCGGCCCGGGAAGTCCATCCACGCGAACGCGTAGGCGGCGAACAGGGCGATGGAGATCGGGATCACCGTGGCCGGCAGCACGATGGCGATCGAGTTGAGGAAGGCCTCGAACATGTTCGGGGCCGACCCGCCGCCCGACTCGAGCACGGTCGTGTAGTTCTCGATGGTGAGCTGGGGGTTGGTGAAGATCGTCCACCAGCCCTCGGTCTTCACCGTCCGCTCCGCCCGGAACGACGAGAGCAGCAGGCCGACGGTGGGCAGCGACCACACCGCGACGATCGACCACAGGGCCACCGTGCGACCCGCCGTGGACTCGCGGTCGCGGGGGAAGTCGGCCTCGACGCTCTCGGTGCGCAGCAGCCAGATCATCGCTACCGCGGCGGCGAGCAGCGCCGCCGAGATGAGGTACGGCGCCGCGTCGGCCCCGCTGGCGGCGGCGGAGATGAGGCCGAACACGGTGATGGCGACGGCGTGGACGCCGTAGGTGGCCACCATGGCCGGCCGTGCCCACTGGACGCGGCGGAACAGCAGCGCCCCGCCCACCGCCGACCAGGCGCCGAGCACCATGACGGCGAGGCCGCCGACGGTGAGGGTGCCGACCTCCTCGGAGAGGCCGTAGAGGAACCAGTCCATGCCCCAGATGAAGGCGATGGCGCCGCCGACGATGGAGGCGACCGCCGCGATGGTGGTGTTGCGGGAGCGGGGCCCGCGGGGCGGGCCGCCGGCGACGACGTCGGTGTCGAGCGGGGACTCGCCCTCGGGCTCGAGGCGGTCGCCGGGCTCGGTCTGGATCGCGCTCACAGCTCGGCCTCCTCACGGACCCGGCGGATGTTGATGTACATGATCGGCAGCACGGCGAGGAACAGCACCGACGCCAGCGCCGCGCCGTAGCCCACGTTCCCGAACCGGAACGCCTGGTCGAACATCTCGTTGGCGACCACGTTCGTGCCGAACTCCCCGTTGGTCATCACCTTCACGATGTCGAACACCTTCATCACCAGGATGATGAGCGTGGTGACGACCACGAGGATGGTGGAGCGGATCTGCGGGAGGATGATCCGCCAGAAGATCTGGGACTCGGAGGCCCCGTCGACGCGGGCTGCCTCGATGAAGTCGTCGGGCACCGCCTTGATGGCCGACGACAGCACCACCATCGCGAACCCGGTCTGGCCCCAGATGAGCACGATGATCAGGAAGAAGGTGTTCCAGGGCCGGGCCTGGAGCGGGTCGAGGACCATGCCTCCGAGGCCTCGCCACACGGCGTTGAGCAGGCCGATCTGGTCGCTGCTCTGGGGCCGGAAGGCGTAGACGAAGCGCCAGATGATGGAGGCGCCCACGAAGCTGATGGCCATGGGCAGGAACACCAGCGCCTTGGCCACGGACTCGCCCTTGACCCGGTCGGCCAGCACGGCGACGGCCAACCCGAGACCGGTGGCGATGCCGGTGACGGCGAACACCCACCACAGGTTGTTCCAGATGACGCCTCGCGCCGAGGAGAAGAGGGCGAACAGGATGAAGGTCGCTGCCGCGCCGAGCGTGAGCGTGATGAGCGAGCCGGAGAAGTCGAAGCGGGTGCCGATCACCCGCCCTCCCCGCACCGCGAGCACGATGCCGAGCACCAGGGCTGCGAGGCCGATGAAGAACAGCCGGCTCGTGAACATGTCGCCGATGCCCTCGGTGTTGAACATCGAGTCGTCGGTGAAGATCCACCCGAAGTTCTCGCCGCCGACGAAGTCCTCCGAGCGGTTGTCGAGCAGCGCCAGGTAGATC
>DASTYO010000053.1:0-11615 GCA_035764875.1 Acidimicrobiales bacterium
GGCGACTTCAAGATCGACCTCACCCCGGTCGACGGCCGGCTCACCGACCTGTCCCGCATCGGGGCGATGGCCCACGACCCGGGGATCCGCCTGCTGCTGGCCGACTCCACCAACGCCGAGGAGAAGGGGCACTCGGCCAGCGAGACCAGCGTGGGGCAGGTCCTGTACGACCTGTTCCACGCCCACGAGGGCCGGCGCATCGTCACCGCCTGCTTCGCCAGCCACGTCCACCGGGTGCAGCAGATCGCCGACGCCGCCATCGCGTTCGGCCGCAAGGTCGCGACGCTCGGCATGTCGATGAAGAAGAACGTGCGGCTGGCCCGCTCGCTCGGCCTGCTGCACATCCCCGAGGACCAGCTCATCGACATCGAGGACATCGACAAGTACGAGCCCGGGCAGATCTGCATCATCTCCACCGGCAGCCAGGGCGAGCCCATGTCGGCGCTGGCGCTCATGGCCGCCACCGAGAGCCGCTGGCTCACCCTCACGCCCGAGGACACGGTGATCCTGTCCTCGCACCCGATCCCCGGCAACGAGATGAACGTCTCGAAGGTCATCGACGGCCTCGTCCGCCAGGGCGTGGAGGTCGTGTACTCGGGCATCGCCGACGTGCACGCCACCGGCCACGCCAAGGCCGAGGAGCTGAAGACGTACCACTCGATCGTGAAGCCGGAGTGGTTCATCCCGGTGCACGGCGAGTACCGCCACCTCGTCGCCCACGCCAAGCTCGCTCGGAAGATGGGCATCGCACCCGACCACGTGTGGGTGTGCGAGGACGGCCACCAGGTCGAGCTCACCGACGAGGGCCTGCGGGCGGCCGGCAAGGTCCCCGCCGGGTACCTGTACGTCGACGGCACCATCGGCGACGTCGGCCAGGGGGTGCTGCGCGACCGCCGGGTGCTGGCCGAGGAGGGCGTGGTGGTCGTCATCGTCACCGTCGACGTCGAGTCGGGCACGCTCATCACCCGGCCCGAGATCGTGACCCGGGGCTGGGTCTACGAGGCCGAGGCCGAGGGCCTGCTCAGCGAGTGCGCCAACGAGGTCGAGAAGGCGGTGTCCGAGGTCAAGGACATGACCGACATCGAGAACGTGCAGCGAGCCGCCCGCCGCGCCGCCGGCCGGTTCGTGAACCGGGAGACCAAGCGCCGCCCGATGATCGTCCCGGTGGTCATCGAGGCGTAGGGAGGTCCGGCAGCAACCACCGTGGGTGGTGTGGCTGCTGTTAGCGTTGTGGGCACTGTGGCTGCCACGCGCTCGAGCTCGAAGTCGAAGAAGAAGGCGCCGGCCAGGCGCCGCACCACCCGCAAGGCGCCGCCTTCGGCCACCAAGCGCGTCACCGGCACCGTGGGCGCCGCGCTCGACGGGCGGTCGGCCGACGTGTTCGGCCTCGCCCTCATCGGCATCGGCGTCATCGCCGGCGCCGGCCTGTACGCCGACGTGGCCGGTCCCATCGGCCGGGTGTTCGCCGGCGCCTCGTCGGGCTTCGCCGGCCTGGCCGGCGTGCTCGTGCCGCCCGTGCTGGTGCTGCTGGGCATCGCCTGCCTGCGCGACAACGACCCGGTGACCGGCGAGGGCACCTTCGGCCGCGCCCACCTCGTCGTCGGCGGCACGCTCCTCGCCCTCGCCAGCACCGGCCTCCTCCACGTCGGGCGCGGCCAGCCCACGCTCGCCGACGGGCTCGACGAGTGGGGCGCCGCCGGCGGCCTGCTCGGCATGGCCACCGGCACGCCGCTCGTCGCCGTGGCCGCCACCGGCGGCGCGGTCGTGGCGCTGCTCACGCTGCTCGCCATCTCGTTCTTCGTGATCACCCGCATCCCCGTGCGGGTGGCCGCCGAGGGCGCGGCCGCCACGTTCCGCCCGCTCGGCGAGACGCTGCGGGCCACCGTGCGGTCGCTGTTCACGATCGGCGTGGAGCCCGACGGCGCTCACCTCGACGACGCCGACCTCGACACCACCCGCATCGACGTCACCGTCGCCGGCGAGCCCTACGACGCCGCCGCCGACCTCGACGAGCCGATGCCCGACGAGCCCGTCGACGACGCGCCCGCCCCGGCGGTGCACGTGCCCGAGGTCGCCGAGGCGCCGGCCGAGCTCGACCTGCGCCCGCCGGCCCCCACCGGCGACTGGAAGCTGCCGCCCACCAAGCTGCTCGTGCGCACCGGCAGCCAGGAGGTCGACCGCAAGGCCGTCGAGGAGGACGGCCGGCGCCTCGAGGCCAGCCTCGCCCAGCACGGCGTCGAGACCCGGCTCATCGGCATGGTGGTGGGCCCCACCGTCACCCGCTACGAGCTCGAGCTCGGCCCGGGCGTCAAGGTCAACAAGGTCACGAGCCTGGCCAAGGACATCGCCTACAACATGGCGACGCCGGACGTTCGCATCCTGGCGCCGATCCCGGGCAAGCAGGCCATCGGCATCGAGGTGCCCAACGCCCGCCGCCAGCTCGTCACCGTGGGCGACATCCTGACCTCCCGCGAGGCCGCCGAGGCCGAGCACCCGCTCGAGGTCGCGGTGGGCCGCGACATCAACGGCCGCTCGCACCTGATGAACCTGGCCCACATGCCCCACATCCTCATCGCGGGTGCGACGGGCGCCGGCAAGTCGAGCTGCCTCAACTCGATCCTCACCTCGATCCTCGTGCGCTCCACGCCCGACCAGGTGCGCATGATCCTCATCGACCCCAAGCGGGTCGAGATGGGCCAGTACGAGGGCCTGCCCCACCTGCTCACCCAGGTGGTCACCAACCCCAAGAAGGCGGCCAACGCCCTCGCCTGGGCGGTGAAGGAGATGGAGCGCCGCTACGACCTGCTCTCCGAGGTCGGCGTCCGCGACATCACCGGCTACAACGAGGCCTACGACCGGGGCGACCTGAACGAGGCCGAGGACGACTACCAGGGCCGGCTCGTCGGCTCCGAGAGCGCCCCCGATGCGCCCGGTCCTCAGCGCTACGAGCGCCTGCCCTTCGTCATCGTCGTGGTGGACGAGCTCGCCGACCTGATGATGGTGGCGGCGCGCGACGTCGAGGAGTCGATCTGCCGCCTCGCCCAGATGGCCCGCGCCGTGGGCATCCACCTGGTCATCGCCACGCAGCGCCCGTCGGTGAACGTCATCACCGGCGTCATCAAGGCCAACGTGCCGGCCCGCCTGGCCTTCGCCGTCTCCAGCGCCACCGACTCCCGGGTCATCCTCGACCAGGTGGGAGCCGAGCGCCTGGTGGGCAAGGGCGACATGCTCTTCCTCGGCCCCACCTCCTCCACCCCCGCCCGCATCCAGGGCTCGTGGGTCACCGAGGAGGAGGTCCGCTCGATCGCCGCCCACTGGAAGCGCCAGTCGCCGCAGGTCAGCTACGTCGAGGACGTCCAGGGTGGCGAGGGCACCGATGCCGGCGCCGTGCTGCCCGGCGGCGGCACCGGCGACGAGGACGACGACGATCTGGCCCTCCAGGCCATGGAGCTCATCGTGCGCAGCCAGCTCGGCTCGACGTCGATGCTCCAGCGCAAGCTGAAGGTCGGCTTCGCCCGCGCCGGCCGACTGATGGACATCCTCGAGCAGCGCGGCGTCGTGGGCCCGTCGGTGGGCTCCAAGGCCCGCGACGTGCTGATGACCGAGGCCGAGCTCGACGAGCTCCTCTCCAAGAGCTGAGCGCTACGCGGGGAGGGTGGCCCGGCCGCGTGCGATGCGGTGGACCAGCGGCGGCATGCCCGGCTCGATTGCCTCGTCGACGCTGCTGACGTCGAAGCCGCCGGCCGCCAGCGCGGCGCGGGTCTCGTGGTCGAGGTGGCAGGAGCCCTCGAGCCAGTTCCAGGCCGGGTCGAGCACCCGCTGGATGCGGGCCGCCCACGGCCGCTCGGCGGCGACGTGCTCGATGAGGCGCAGCTCGCCTCCCGGCTTCAGCACCCGCCGCACCTCCGCCACCGCCGGCCCGAGGGCGGGCACGGAGCACAGCACGAGCGTGGAGACGACGGCGTCGGCCGTGTCGTCGTTCAGCGGCAGCCGGTCGGCGGTGGCGTCGACGATCTCGACCTCGAACGAGGGCGCCGCCTCGGCGACGCGGGCGCGGAGCTGGTCGCGCATGGCGGGTGAGGGCTCGGTGAGGACGAGCCGCTCGACCGCGGCGGGGTAGTGGCGCAGGTTGCGGCCGGTGCCGGCGCCGAGCTCCACCACCGTGCCGGCAAGGCCGTCGAGGAGCGCGGCCCGGGCGTCGTGCAGCCACGCCTTCTCCATGCGGGCCATGAACTGGTCGTAGTGCCGGGCGAAGACGGGGCGCATCAGCGCCGCACCGTAGTCACGGGACGAGCACGGTGGACCCGGTGGTGGCGCCGGCCTCCAGGTCCGCGTGGGCCCGTGCGGCCTCGGCCAGCGGGTAGGTCTGCTCGATCCGGACGTGGACGTCGCCGGCGGCGATGACGGCGAAGAGGTCCTCGGCCATGGCCCGCAGCCGCTCGGGCGTGTCGGCGTAGTGGGCGAGGGTGGGCCGGGTGAGGAACAGCGAGCCCTTCTGCATGAGCACGGTGGGGGCCACGGGCGGCACCGCCCCCGACGCGTTCCCGTAGCTCACCAGCAGCCCACGGGTGCGCAGCGAGTCGAGCGACACCTCGAAGGTGTCGGCGCCCACCCCGTCGTAGACGACGTCGACGCCGCGCCCGCCGGTGAGGGCCCGCACCTCGGCGGCCACGTCGACGCCCTCGTCGCGGTAGGCGATGACGTGGTCGTAGCCGTTCGCCAGTGCGAGCTCGCGCTTCTCGGGCGTGCTCGCCGTGCCGATGACCGTGGCGCCGAGGGCCTTCGCCCACTGGCCGAGGATGAGCCCCACCCCGCCGGCGGCCGCGTGGCCGAGCAGCACGGTGTCCGGACCGACCGGGTGGATCTGGCGGAGCAGGTACTGCACGGTGAGGCCCTTCAGCAGCGCGGCCGCCGCCGTGTGGTCGTCGACGCCCTCGGGCACGGGCACGAGCACGTCGGCGGGCACCACCGACCGGTCGGCGTAGGCGCCCAGCGGCCCGGTGCCGCGGGCCACGCGATCGCCGGGTGCGAGCCCCTCGACGCCCGGTCCCACCGCCTCGACGACGCCGGCCATCTCGGAGCCGAGCCCGCTGGGGAGGCGCGCCGGGTACAGGCCGCTGCGGAAGTACGTGTCGACGAAGTTCAGACCGATGGCGGTGTGCCGGACCACCACCTCGCCGGGACCGGGATCGAGGAGGTCGAGGTCGGCCCACGCCAGGACCTCCGGTCCTCCGGTGCGCTCGATGCGGACGGCGTGAGCTCGCATGCGCCCAGATGTATCAGCCACCCTGGCTCCCGTGCTCCTCGCCCTCGTCGCCGTCCTCGCCGGCCTCGTGGTGCTCACGAAGGCGGCCGACATCTTCGTCGAGTCGGCGGCCCGCCTGTCCGCCGCCCTCAAGGTGCCGCCGGTCATCATCGGCGCAGCGGTCATCGGCTTCGGCACCAGCGCCCCGGAGATGGTCGTCTCGGGCATCGCCGCCGGCCAGGGCAAGCTGGACATCGCCGTCGGCAACGTCATCGGCTCCAACGCGGCCAACCTCTCGCTCGTCCTCGGCATCGCGTCGCTGCTGTGCTTCATGGGCGTCTCCTCCAGCGTCCTGCGACGCGAGGCGCCCCTCTCCACCGCGGCCGTCGTCCTGTTCGGCCTGCTCGTGCAGGGCGGGCTCGAGCGCTGGGAGGGCGTCGTGCTGGTGCTCGCGCTGGTGGGCGCGCTCGTGTGGCTGTTCACCGGCAACCAGCGGGGCGACGAGGAGCTGGTCGCCGAGATCGAGGAGTTCGTCGAGGAGGAGGGTGCGATCTCCGCCCGCACCGAGGCGCTCCGCGCGCTGCTCGGGCTGGTCGGCGTCATCGCCGGTGCCCAGCTCGCCGTGCAGGGCGCGTCGAGCATCGCCGGCGAGCTCGGCCTCGGCGAGGGCTTCATCGCCGTCACCCTCATCGCCGTGGGCACGTCGCTGCCCGAGCTCGTGACGGCGATCGCCGCGGCGCGCAAGGGCGAGGACGAGCTCATCATCGGCAACCTGCTCGGCTCGAACCTGTTCAACAGCCTCGCGGTCGGCGGCGTGGCCGCGCTGATCGGCCCGGGCGTCCTCGACGACCCCAACCTGGCCAGCGTCGGCGTCACCGCGATGGTGGCGGTCGCCCTGGCCGCCTGGCTGTTCATGGCGACGGCGCGCCGGATCGCCGGCTGGGAGGCGGCGACGCTCCTCGGCGCCTACGCCGTCACCGTGCCGCTGCTGGCCTGAGCCGGGTCACACCCGGCGCTCGGGCACCCACTCCTCGGGCGCCGGCCGCCGGTGGTAGTACTGCCCGGCCCACACGCCGGCCGGGTCCTCGCCCGCGAGCGGCATGCGCCACGACGTGACCTGCGCTGGGTCGCACGGCAGCGACAGCAGGGCCCGGGGCTCGTGGACGGTGGCGTTGATGTAGGCGTCGGCCCACGCGTCGGGCGTGTACCGCACGGCGATGTCGCGGTAGCGGGCCCGCCAGGCGTCGTCCTCACCGGGTGGGTGCTCGACGGTGACCGGGCCCTTCAGGAACACCTTCCGGTGCGGGGGCGCGTCCTCGTCGATGGTCACCGCCACCCGCGGTTCCCGCTGGACGTGGCGCCACCACGACGACCGCTCCCGGGGCGTGAACCACACCCGGCCCTCGGCGAACAGGAACCAGATCGGCGCCACGGACGGGGCGCCGTCGGCATCGACGGTGGCGATGCGGGCCAGGTGGCCGTCCTCGCCCAGGAACGCGGTGATCTCGTCGACGGTGAGTCTCGGCATGTCGGCAACGGTAGGGGAGCGGTGGCAACGCCGGTTGCCTGTCGCGTGCCAAGATCCGGCCCCATGACCGCGGACGTGACCACCATCGCCACCGACCTCCAGTTCCCCGAGGGCCCCGTCGCCATGGCCGACGGGTCGATCCTGCTCGTCGAGATCGAGCGGGGCGCGCTGACCTGGCTGGAGCCCGACGGCGCCGTGCGTCAGCGCTTCGACCTCGGCGGCGGGCCCAACGGCGCCGCCGTCGGCCCCGACGGCAAGGTCTACGTGTGCAACAACGGCGGCTGCTTCCACTGGGAGAAGGTGATGGGCTTCACCATCCCCGGCCCGGTGCCGCCGGCGTGGACCGGGGGGTCGATCCAGCGGGTCGACCTGGCCACCGGCGAGATCGAGACGCTCTACAAGGAGTCCACCACGGCGACCGGCGAGACCATCCCGCTGCGGGCGCCCAACGACATCGTCTTCGACGCCGACGGCGGCTTCTGGTTCAGCGACCACGGCGTGCGCCTGTCCCGCACCTCCGACCGCACCGGCCTGCACTACGCCAGCACCGACGGGTCCTCGTGCGTCGAGCTCGTCCACCCCCTCGACTCGCCGAACGGCATCGGGCTGTCGCCCGACGGCAGCCGGCTGTACGCGGCCGAGACCCACACGGGCCGCGTGTACGAGTGGCCGCTGTCGGGGCCCGGCACCCTCGACACCGCCCAGCTCAACCCGGCCGGCCCGGGCGGCGGTCACGCCCTCGCCGGCCTGCCCGGCGTCCAGCTGCTCGACTCGCTGGCGGTCGACGGCGAGGGCTGGGTGTGCGTGGCCACGCTCGTCAACGGCGGCATCACGGCGATCTCGCCCGACGGCGAGCAGATCGAGCACACGCCCTTCGACGACCCGCTCGTCACCAACATCTGCTTCGGCGGCGACGACCTGCAGACCGCGTTCGTGACGCTCTCCGGCACGGGCCGGCTGGTGTCGCTGCGCTGGCCCCGCCCCGGGCTGGCGCTCGCGTTCACCGCCTGAGCGACGGGGTCGGGCTCGCCCCGCCGCGGCGCCACGCGGAGGCCACGGCTTGTAGGAGGTCCAGCACGCTGCGGCGTCGAAGTGGCCCACCGTGACAGCCCCCAGCCTCGGCTCCGGGCATCCGCGGGCGGCGGAAGCCGGAGCCACCATCCCGTCGCGCGTGCGCGTCGACGGCAAGCACTTCCAGATCGACGGACGGCGGTTCCGCTTCCGTGGGGTCACCTACGGCACGTTCGCCGACCGCGGCGACGGCGCCCTGTACCCCGTACCGCACCGCGTGGACGCCGACTTCGCCGCGATCGCGGCCGCCGGCTTCACCGTGGTGCGCACGTACACGGTGCCGCCGGAGGACGTGCTCGACGCGGCCCGGGCGCACGGGCTGCACCTGCTGGTCAACGCGTTCACACCCGACTGGCGCTACGCGGTCGACGGCGATCGGCGGTCGCTGCGCGCCCTCGAGCGGTCGATGGTCCAGAACGCGGAGGCTGCGGCCCGGGCGCTCGCCGGTCGCGCGGAGGTGCTGGGCATCACCGTCGGCAACGAGGTGCCGGCCGACGCCGTCCGCTGGTTCGGCCGCGGGCGCATCGAGCGGACCCTGCGCCGCAGCGCCGACGCCATCCGGCGCGTCGACCCCGATCGGCTCGTGTCGTACGCCAACTACCCCTCGACGGAGTACCTGGCGCTGGAGGGGATGGACTTCTGCACGTTCAACGTGTTCCTCGAGCGGCGGGACGACTTCCGGCGGTACCTCACGAGGCTCCAGCTCCAGGCCGGCGACCGGCCCCTCGTCCTCGGCGAGATCGGCCTCCACGTCGGCGACGACGAGGACGGCGAGCGCCGCCAGGCCGAGCTGCTCGACTGGCAGCTCGAGCTGGCGACCGAGCGCGGCGTGGCCGGGACGTGCATCTTCTCGTGGACGGACGAGTGGGTCGTGGGCGGCACCCCCGTCGACGGGTGGCGGTTCGGCCTCACCCGCGCCGACCGCGCGCCACGACCCGCGCTCGAGGTCGCCCGCCGGTGGAACCACCGCACCGTCGCCGACCTCGACGTCGACTGGCCCGCCATCAGCGTCGTGATCTGCGCCTACAACGCGGCGGCGACGATCGAGGAGTGCCTGGAGCACACCTGCGACCTCGACTACCCGGCGCTCGACATCGTCGTCATCGACGACGGGTCGACCGACGACACCGCCGCCATCGCCCGCCGCCACCCCCGGGCCCGGGTGGTGAGCATCGAGCACGGCGGCCTGAGCGTGGCCCGCAACGAGGGCATCAGGCAGGCGCGTGGTGAGATCGTCGCCTACCTCGACAGCGATGCCTACCCCACCCCCGAGTGGCCGTACCTGCTCGCCCTGGGCTTCGACGGGCCGACGATCGGCGGGGTGGGCGGACCGAACGTCCCGCCGCCCGCCGACGGCATCGGGGCGCAGCGCGTGGCGCACGCCCCGGGCGGCCCGGTGCACGTGCTCACCGCCGACGACCGGGCCGAGCACATCCCGGGCTGCAACATGGCGTTCTGGAAGGTCGTGCTCGAGGAGGTCGGCGGCTTCGACCCGGTCTACGACGCGGCCGGAGACGACGTCGACCTCTGCTGGAAGGTGCTCGACCGGGGCTGGGACATCGGCTTCCACCCGGCGGCCATGGTGTGGCACCACCGCCGCACCGGCCTCCGTCCGTACCTGCGCCAGCAGCGGGGGTACGGGCGGGCCGAGGCGCTCGTGGAGACCCGGCACCCCGATCGCTTCACGCCGCTCGGCACGGCGCGCTGGCGTGGGCGCATCTACGAGTCGCTCGCTGCCGTCGCGCCGAGCGGCCGGGCCCGCATCTACCGCGGGCCGTTCGGCGCGGCGGGCTACCAGTCGATCTACCGCGACGGTGGCCACGTGGTCGACCTGGTCCACCAGGTCGGGGCGCCCGTCGCCGCCATCGCGCTCGCGACGGCGCCGGCCGCCTTCGTCCACCCGGGGCTCGGCGTGCCCGCCCTGGCCGCGTTGGCGCTGCTGGTCGGCCTGCTCGCCTTCGACACCCTCCGCACCCGCCCCCCGGCGCAGGTGCGCACGGGGCGGGCCGGGTTCCGCCTCGCCGTCGCCGCGCACCACCTCCTCCAGCCGATGGCGCGCGCGTGGGGACGGGTCCGCCACGGTCCGGCGGCCCGGCGGGGTCGCCAGGTCGACCTCCGCCTGCCGGCGCCCGCTGAGCGGCTCGACGTCCGCACGATCCTGCTGCCGGCCGACCGATCGCGCGAGGAGGTGAGCGCCGCGGCCGCCGAGGTGCTGCGCTGCGCCGGCCGGCGCGTGCACCCGGTCAGCGGCTGGGAGGACCACGACGGGCGCTTCACGGCGTCGTGGACCGTCGACGGCGAGCTCATCGCCTCGGGCCACGTCGAGGGCGCCGTGCTGCTGCGGACCTCGGCTCGGCCCCGGGTGGCCCCGCTGGTCGCGTGGGCTGCCACGGGCGTCGCGCTGGCCGGGTGGTCCGCGGTCGCCGGCGTGCTCGTCCTGGCCGCGCTCGGCGCCGACGTCGCGCGGGGCTGGTGGCAGAGCGGCGCGGCCGCCCGCCGCACCCTGATGGCCGCCGCCGCCCCAGCACCCGCACCCGCCTCCATGATCCTGGCCCCGCACGTGCCGAGCCCGGTGCTCGTCGAGGAGCTGCCCGTGGTCTGGTCCACCGAGGCGCGAGGCGCCCGCGAGCCCGTGGCCACGGCGTCGGAAGGAGCTCGGTGAGGCGCGCCCTCGTCCTCGGTGCTGCCGGGTTCCTCGGCTCCCACCTGTGCCGCCGTCTCGTCCACGACGGGTGGTCCGTGGTGGGCACGGTCCGCGACCCGGCTGCCCCGCACGTCGCCGGGCGCCTCTCCGACATCCTCGGCGAGCTGTCGCTGCGGGCCTGCGACGTCACCGTCGCCGGCGCGCTGGACGACCTGGTCGTCGGCGCCGACGCCGTGTTCGCCTTCGCCGGCCACTCCGGTGCCGCGCACAGCCTGCAGGCGCCCACCGTCGACGCCGCCAGCAACGCGCTCGGGCAGCTGCACCTCCTCGAGGCCCTGCGCCACCACAACCCGGACGCCCGGGTCGTCTTCCCCGGCTCTCGGCTCCAGTACGGGCGGGCCCAGTGGCTCCCCGTCACGGAGGACCACCCCCTCGAGCCCACCAGCGTCTACGGCATCAACAAGATGGTGGGCGAGCGGTACCACCTGCTGTACCACCAGCAGTTCGGCATCCGCACCACGTCGCTGCGCATCTCGATCCCGTACGGGCCGCACCAGGAGCGGCCCGACCACGCCTTCGGCGTCGTGGGCACCTTCCTGTCGCGCGCCGCGCACGGCGAGCCCATCACCCTGTATGGCGGGGGCACCCAGCTGCGTGACTACGTCTACGTCGACGACCTCGTCGAGCTGTGCTGCCGCGTCGTCGCCGACGACGCCACCGTCGGCCTCGCCCTGAACGCCGGCGGCGCCCGGCCGATCTCGCTGCGCGAGATGGCCGAGACGCTCGTGACGGTCGTCGGGAGCGGCTCGGTGGTGGAGGCGCCGTGGCCCGCCGACGTCGCGGCGGTCGAGACCGGCGACTACCACGGCGACCTCGGTCGCGTCCGCCGGCTCGTGGGCTGGGAGCCGGCCACCTCGCTCGAGGACGGGCTCCGCGCCACCTGGGACGCCCTGCGGTCGCTCGTCGAGCGCCCGATCAGCGCATGACGGCCGCCGCGCCCGCGAGGTGCCTCTGATGCAGCCGGCGCTGCTCGCGCTCGGGCTCGTCGTCTGCGTCGCGACCGCGCTGTGGCACGAGCGGCGCGCCCTGCTGGAGATCGTCGCCGACGACCTGGGGCCCGAGCGCTG
>DASTYO010000054.1:0-35696 GCA_035764875.1 Acidimicrobiales bacterium
GAGATGTGCATGCCGGGTGACAACACGGACATGACGGTGACGTTGATCAATCCGATCGCGATGGATGAGGGGTTGCGGTTCGCGATCCGTGAGGGTGGTCGGACCGTGGGTGCGGGCCGGGTCACCAAGATCATCAAGTGATGCGCTGAGCGTTTGTCGGAGGGGCGCCGGTCGCGGGTAGTGTTTGCTGCTCGGGCCGGCGCCTCGCCGCGTCGCTCGCACCGCTCCGTCCTTTGACAATCGAGTCCCGAACGAAGAAGAAGCAGGTCACACCGTCATGGCTGACAGCCAGAAGATCCGCATCCGCCTGAAGGCGTACGACCACGAGGTCATCGACACCTCCACCAAGAAGATCGTCGAGACCGTGCTGCGCACGCAGGCCGTCGTCCGGGGCCCGATCCCCCTCCCCACCGAGAAGCACCGCTTCACCGTCATCCGCTCGCCGCACAAGGACAAGGACAGCCGCGAGCACTTCGAGATGCGGGTCCACAAGCGGCTCATCGACATCCTCGAGCCGTCGGCCAAGACGGTCGACTCCCTGCAGCGCATCGAGCTGCCGGCCGGCGTCGACATCGAGATCAAGATCCAGCAGGCCTGAACCGAAACTGGCAGCCAGATCGTCACACGGAACGCCGTCCCGAACTGGGGCGGCGTTCTCGCGTGTGACGAGGTGGCTGCCAGCTTCCCTCAGCGGGTGACGACCGCGGTGACCCAGCCCCGGACGTCGTGCACCTCCTGGGCGGTGCCGCCCAGAGCCGCCCGCACCTCGTGCCAGCGCCCGGCGAGGATGCCCGACGGCACCAGTGCGCCGCCGGGTGCGAGGACCCGCCACAGGTCGCCCGCGAGCTCGAGCACCGCCTGGGCCGAGATGTTGGCGACGACGACGTCGAAGGCGCCTGGAATCGCCGAGAGGGGAGCGATCGAGGCGTCCACCGCGACACCGTTCGCGGCGGCGTTGCGCCGCGTCGCGGCCACGGCCACCGGATCGACGTCGATCGCGGTCACCGACGCGCCCGCTCGCGCCGCCACCACCGACAGCGCCCCCGACCCGCAACCCACGTCCAGCACCCGGGCGCCGGGTGCCACGAGGCGCGCCAGCACGTCGAGGCACGTCGCCGTGGTCGGGTGCAGGCCGTCACCGAACACCGTGCCCGGCACCTCCAGGGTCACCGGGTCGTGGACCGGCCCGACCGACACCGTGCGCGTGACCAGCTCGAAGACCTCGGTGTCGGTAACGTCCCGGGGTCGATGCTCGGTCAGGGCGTCGACGAACGCAGCCGCCGCCTCGTCCTCGACCCCGACGCGCAGGACGGTCCTGCCCGACGCCTCCTGCTCCCAGATCCCGGCGGCCCCCGCCTGCCAGCAGCGGTCGCTCACCACCTCGGCCTCGTCGGGGTCGACCTCGATGGCGTACAGCCGCATGCCGCATGGTCGCCGGACGCGACGGTGCACCGCCACCCGGGCGGTGCACCGTGACCCCGTCGTGGTGTGTGGCGGACTACGCCGGCGCCAGCTCCCGGAGCTCCTCGTAGGCGTGGCGCCGGGACTCGAGCATCGCCCGCTCGAGGGCGGCGGCGTCGAACACGTCGTCGCGCTCGTCGGCCATCCACTCCGGATGGTCGACCAGCGGACCTTCGAGGTGGAGGTGCGCCACAGGCATGGGAGGGATTGCACCGGATGGAGATGGATGTCCGATGTCGCTCGGATGACGGTGTGTGTCGGTGTCGTGTCCCGGCCCGTCACCTCGTTGCGGATGGCCGACGGTCCGCGACGGCGGGGCCCCGAGGTGGGAAGATGGAGCGAACCTGCGTGCCGCATTGGAACTGGAGGCGGTCGCCCGCTATCGTCTCCTCTTCGTGCCGCCGGACCGCGTCCGGAGGCCCGCAGCTTTCTGCAATCGAGGCCCGTGCAGGCCCGCACCCCACCAGGAGCGGGAACCGCACGGCACAACCGAACCAGCGCTCCGCTGGGCCCATGTGCCCTGCGGAGCGTTCGCGTGAACGAGGACACGCCGCATGGCCACGAAATCGATCGTCGCCACCAAGGTGGGAATGACGCAGGTCTGGGACGAGGACAACCGCATCGTCCCCGTCACCGTGCTTCGCGTCCAGCCCTGCCGGGTGGTCCAGATCAAGACACCAGAGCGAGACGGTTACAGCGCACTCCAGGTCACCTTCGGCCAGCGTGATGCCCGCAAGCTCACCATGCCCAAGGCCGGCCACTTCCAGGCCGCTGGCGTCGACCCCGGGGAGACGCTCGTCGAGCTGCGCCTCGACGACGTGAGCGCCTACGAGGTCGGCCAGGAGATCGCCGCCGACGTGTTCGCCGCAGGCGACCTCGTCGACATCACCGGCGTCTCCAAGGGCAAGGGCTTCGCCGGCACCATGAAGCGCCACGGCTTCGGCGGTCTCCCCGCCAGCCACGGTGCCCACCGGGTGCACCGCAAGCCGGGCGCCATCGGCGCCTGCGCCACGCCTGCACGCGTGTTCAAGGGCCAGCGCATGGCCGGCCGCATGGGCAACGAGCGCGTCACCACCCAGAACCTGGTGGTGGTCGAGGCCGATCCCGAGCGCGAGCTGGTGCTCGTCCGCGGCTCGGTCCCCGGCCCGAAGCGCTCGACGGTGCTCGTCAAGGACGCCAGCAAGAAGGTGGTGAGCTGATGCCCTCCATCGACGTGAAGGACACCGCCGGCCAGACGGTCGGCTCGGTCGACCTCGACGACGCGATGTTCGGCATCGAGCCCAACCTCGCCGTCATGCACCAGGTCGTCACCGCGCAGCTCGCCGCCAAGCGGTCGGGCACGCAGTCCACCAAGACCCGCGCCGAGGTGCGCGGCGGTGGCGCCAAGCCCTGGAAGCAGAAGGGCACCGGCCGGGCCCGGCAGGGCTCCATCCGGGCGCCCCAGTGGCGCGGCGGTGGCGTGGCCCTCGGCCCGAAGCCGCGCAAGTACACCCAGCGCACGCCGAAGAAGATGGTGAAGCTGGCCCTGCGCTCCGCGCTGTCCGACCGCTTCGCCTCCGAGCGCATCATCGTGCTCGACGGCTGGGGCCTCGACGCCCCCAAGACCAAGACGGCCCGCGTGGCGCTCGAGGCGCTCGGCACCGCCGGCCGGGTCCTCGCCGTCGTCCACCGCGACGACGTGAACGCCGCCAAGAGCCTGGCGAACCTGCCCCAGGTCCACGTGCTCCAGCCCGCCGAGCTGAACACCTACGACGTGCTCGTCAGCGACTGGGTCGTGTTCACCCGGGACTCGCTGCCGATGGCCGCACCCGCTGCCACCGAGGAGGGCGCAGAGTAGATGGACGCACGCCAGGTCATCATCCGCCCGGTCGTCTCCGAGAAGAGCTACGACCTCATCGAGGGCAACGTCTACACCTTCGTCGTCCACCCCGACGCCAACAAGACCCAGATCCGCCAGGCGGTGGAGCAGATCTTCGGCGTGCGGGTGGTCAAGGTGAACACGCTGAACCGCAAGGGCAAGCGCATCCGGAGCCGCCGCACCGGCACGTTCTCGTCGCGCCCCACCACCAAGCGGGCCATCGTCACCGTCCACGCCGACGACACCATCGACCTGTTCGAGGGGGCCTGATCATGGCGATCCGCAAGCGCAAGCCGTCCAGCCCCGCCCGTCGCTTCCAGACGGTCTCCGACTTCCAGGAGATCACGAAGACGACGCCGGAGAAGTCGCTGCTGGCGAAGAAGACCAGCACCGGTGGACGCAACAACCACGGTCGCATGACCTCCCGCCACCGCGGTGGCGGCCACAAGCAGCGCTACCGCGTCGTCGACTTCCGCCGGAACAAGGACGGGGTCGAGGCCAAGGTCGTCGCGGTCGAGTACGACCCGAACCGCAACTGCCGCATCCTGCTGCTCCACTACGTCGACGGCACCAAGAGCTACATCCTCGCCCCCAAGGGCGTGAAGGTCGGCGACCGGCTGATGAGCGGCCACGGCGCCGACATCTCGCCCGGCAACGCCATGGAGCTGCGCTACATCCCCGTGGGCACCGTGGTGCACAACGTCGAGCTGCAGCCCGGTGGCGGCGGCAAGATGGGTCGCTCCGCCGGCACGGCCATCCAGCTGGTGGCCAAGGAGGGCAACCACGCCACGCTGCGCCTGCCCTCCACCGAGATGCGCCGCGTCGCCATCGACTGCCGGGCCACCGTCGGTGAGGTCGGCTTCGCCGAGGCCGACCTCGTCAAGATCGGCAAGGCCGGCCGCAACCGCTGGAAGGGCGTCCGCCCCCAGTCCCGCGGCGTCGTGATGAACCCGGTCGACCACCCCCACGGTGGTGGCGAGGGCAAGACCTCCGGTGGCCGCCACCCGGTGTCCCCCTGGGGCAAGCCCGAGGGCCGCACCCGCAACAAGAAGAAGAAGTCCAACGACCTGATCGTCCGCCGCCGCCGTACCCGCGGCTCGCGGCGCTAGGAGCCGAGCATGCCCCGTTCACTCAAGAAGGGCCCGTTCGTCGACGACCACCTCCTGAAGAAGGTCGACGAGCTCAACGACAAGAACGAGAAGCGCGTCATCAAGTCGTGGTCGCGCCGCTCCACGATCATCCCGGACATGGTCGGCCACACCATCGCCGTCCACGACGGCCGCAAGCACGTGCCCGTCTACGTCACCGAGGCGATGGTCGGCCACAAGCTCGGCGAGTTCGCCCCCACGAAGACGTTCAAGTACCACGCCGGCCAGGAGAAGGCCGCGAAGGGACGCCGATGACCGGACCCAAGACGAACGAGCGCCCGGGCACGCGCGCCCAGGTCAAGAACGTCCGCATGTCGGCCACCAAGGCCCGTGCGGTCCTCGACCTGGTCCGCGGCCTGCCCGTCGACGAGGCCGCCGCGGTGCTCGCCTACACCGAGCGGGGCGCCGCCGAGGTCGTCGGCAAGTGCCTCGACTCGGCCATCGCCAACGCCGAGCACAACGACCAGATCGATCCGGCCACGCTGTACGTGTCGGCGTGCTACGCCGACGAGGGCCGCACCATGTACCGCTGGCGCCCCCGGGCCCGCGGTCGTGCCACCCGCATCCGCAAGCGCACCTGCCACATCACGATCATCGTGAGCCCGATGCCGGCGGCGATGCTGGCCGTCGAGCAGGCCAAGCGCGAGGCCATCCCCGGCTCCCGCGCCGCCCGCCGGCGTGGCCAGGAGTCCTCCCGCCGGGCCGAGCGGGTCGCCGCCTCCAAGGGCGTCGCCGAGCAGGCCGAGGACGCCGAGATCGTCGACCAGGACGCGGCCGCCGTCGAGGCGCTGGAGGAGGCCGGCCTGGCCGAGACCGGCGAGCTCGCGGCCGCCGAGGGCGGCGACGTCGCCGAGGCCGCCGAGGAGGCCGGCATCGTCGACCAGGACGCGGCCGCGGCCGAGGCGCTGGAGGAGGCCGGCCTCGCCGAGTCGCCCGACACCGACACCGACGCCGAGACGGCCGCCGACGACGAGACGGAAGAGAAGTAACCATGGGCCAGAAGATCCATCCCTACGGCTTCCGCCTGGGCATCACCACCGAGTGGAAGAGCCGGTGGTTCGCCGACCGCGAGGAGTACAAGGACTTCGTCATCGAGGACTGGAAGATCCGCGACTTCCTCATGACCGAGCTCCCCCACGCGGCCATCAGCCGGGTCGAGATCGAGCGCACCCGCGACAAGCTGCGCGTCGACGTGCACACCGCCCGCCCGGGCATCGTCATCGGGCGCAAGGGCTCCGAGGCCGACCGCCTCCGCGCCGGGCTCACCAAGATCACCGGCAACCCCAAGGTGCAGCTCAACGTCATCGAGATCAAGCAGCCCGAGATCGACGCCGCCCTCATCGCGCAGGGCGTCGCCGACCAGCTCGCCGGCCGCGTCGCGTTCCGCCGGGCCATGAAGCGGGCAGTCCAGTCCGCGCAGAAGGCCGGCGCCCTCGGCATCCGGGTGCAGTGCTCGGGCCGCCTGGGCGGCGCCGAGATGGCCCGCACCGAGTGGTACCGCGAGGGCCGCGTGCCGCTGCACACCCTCCGCGCCGACATCGACTACGGCTTCCGCGAGGCCCGCACCACCGCCGGCCGCATCGGCGTGAAGGTGTGGATCTACAAGGGCGAGATCCTGCCGTACAAGTCCTCCGAGGACGACAAGATCGGCCGCGAGGCCGCCATGGCCGTCGGCGAGACCTCCGGTGCGCCCGCCAAGCCGGTCGTGTCCTCCGCCGCCCGCCGCCGGGCCGACGAGGCCGCCTCCACCGACGAGGCCGAGGCCGAGCCGGAGCCCCTGATCAAGGAAGCCGATCCCGAGCTCGAGCGACTCCTCGCCGAGGAAGAGGAGATCGAGCGCCAGACGAAGGAGCGGCACGAGGCGCCGCACTTCCGAGACGGGCAGGACTGAGGAGCACCGCCATGCTGATGCCCAAGAAGGTCAAGCACCGCAAGCAGCACCGAGGCCGCACCAAGGGTCAGGCCAAGGGTGGCACCACCGTCTCCTTCGGCGAGTACGGCATCCAGGCCCTCGAGCCGGGCTGGATCACCGCCCGCCAGATCGAGGCCGCCCGAATCTCCATGACCCGCCGCACCCGCCGTGGCGGCAAGGTCTGGATCAACATCTTCCCGGACAAGCCGGTCACCCAGAAGCCCGCCGAGACGCGGATGGGCTCGGGCAAGGGCAACCCCGAGAAGTGGGTCGCCGTCGTCCGCCCCGGCCGCATCATGTTCGAGCTGTCGTACCCGGACGAGACCATCGCCCGCGAGGCCATCGAGCGGGCCATCCAGAAGCTGCCCGTCCGGGCCCGCTTCGTCACCCGTGAGGAGGCGCTGTAGCCATGGCTGACAACGTCGTCCGCGACCTCGACGACGAGGCGCTCGTCGCCCGTCTCGCCGAGGCCCGCGAGGAGCTGTTCAACCTCCGCTTCCAGAAGGCCACCGGCCAGCTCACCAACACCTCGCGCATCCCGCAGGTGAAGCGTGAGGTCGCCCGCTGCCTCACCGAGGCCCGCAGCCGCGAGATCGCGGCAGCCGAGGCCCTCGACGCCCAGACCCCGAGCACTGAGGGATGACCGAGATGTCGACGACCGAGACCACCACGGGTGCGCCCGACCGGGCCCGCCGCAAGGTCCGCGAGGGCGTCGTGGCCTCCACGAAGATGGAGAAGACCATCATCGTCGAGGTCGAGTCCCGCAAGCCCCACCCGCGCTACGGCAAGACCATGGCGCGCACCAAGCGGTACGTCTGCCACGACGAGACCAACGACGCCCGCGAGGGCGACCGGGTCCGGATCATGGAGACCCGCCCGCTGTCCAAGAACAAGCGCTGGCGTCTGCTCGAGATCGTCGAGCGGGCCAAGTAGCGAGGTTGCATCGATGATCCAGCAGGAGACGCGCCTGCGCGTCGCAGACAACAGCGGCGCCAAAGAGGTGCTGTGCATCAAGGTCCTCGGCGGCTCCAAGCGCCGCTACGCGGGCATCGGCGACATCTTCGTGGCCACCGTGAAGGACGCGCTCCCGGGCGCGGCCGTCAAGAAGGGCGACGTCGTCAAGTGCGTCGTCGTGCGCACGAAGAAGGAGCGGCGCCGCCCCGACGGCAGCTACATCCGCTTCGACGAGAACGCCGCCGTGCTCATCAACGACCAGAAGCAGCCGCGAGGCACGCGCATCTTCGGCCCGGTGGGCCGCGAGCTGCGCGACGCCAAGTTCATGCGCATCGTGTCGCTGGCGCCGGAGGTGCTGTGATGAAGATCCGCAAGGGCGACACCGTCCAGGTGCTCACCGGCAAGGACCGCGGCAAGCAGGGCGAGGTCATGCGCGCCCTGCCCGAGGCCGGCAAGGTGATCGTCGAGGGCGTGAACATCGCCAAGAAGCACCAGCGCCCGCTCAGCGCCACCATGCAGGGCGGCATCATCGACAAGGACATGCCGATCCCGGTGGCCAACGTCGCGCTGGTGTGCAGCGACTGCGGCCCCACCCGGGTCGGCTACCGCTTCGACACCGACGGCACCAAGGTGCGCGTCTGCAAGAAGTGCCGAAAGGATCTGGACTGATGGCGACCGCCACCGCTCCCCGCTTCAAGGTTCGCTTCGACGAGACCATCCGCGCCCAGCTCAAGGAGCAGCTGGAGCTGCCCAACGTCATGATGGTGCCGACGGTCGACAAGATCGTCGTCAACATGGGCGTGGGCGACGCGGTCTCGCAGGCCTCCCTCCTCGAGGGTGCCCAGCGCGACCTCGCCGCCATCACCGGCCAGAAGCCGCAGGTCACCCGGGCCAAGAAGTCGATCGCCGGCTTCAAGCTGCGCGAGGGCAACGCCATCGGCTGCAAGGTCACCCTCCGTGGCGACCGCAAGTGGGAGTTCCTCGATCGGCTGATCTCGATCGCCATCCCCCGCATCCGGGACTTCCGCGGCCTCAACCCCAACAGCTTCGACGGGAACGGCAACTACACGTTCGGCGTGACCGAGCAGCTGATCTTCCCCGAGATCGACTACGACGCGGTGGACACCATCCGAGGGATGGACATCACCATCGTGACCACCGCCCGGACCGATGCCGAGGGCAAGGCGCTGCTCGATGCCTTCGGCTTCCCCTTCCGAAAGGACCGTTGACCCGTGGCCAAGAAGGCGCTGATCAACAAGGCCAACAAGAAGCCCAAGTTCAAGGTGCAGGGCTACACGCGCTGCCGCCGCTGCGGCCGGCCGCGCGCCGTGTTCCGGAAGTTCGGCCTGTGCCGCATCTGCTTCCGCGACATGGCGCACAACGGGGAGATCCCGGGCGTGACCAAGGCGAGCTGGTGAGGTGACGACACGATGACCATGACCGATCCCATCGCCGACATGCTCACCCGCGTCCGCAACGCGAACATCGCGAAGCACGACGACGTGTCGATGCCGTCCTCCAAGCTGAAGGAGGCGCTCGCCGAGCTGCTGAAGTCGGAGGGCTACATCGCCGACTACAAGACGGCCGAGCGCCCCGACAAGCCCGGCAAGATCCTGTCCATCGACATGAAGTACTCCCCCGACCGGGAGCGCACCATCTCGGGCATCAAGCGCGTGTCGAAGCCGGGTCTGCGGGTCTACAAGAAGTCCAACGAGATCCCCCGCGTGCTCGGCGGCCTCGGCGTCGCCGTGGTGTCCACCTCGCAGGGGCTCATGACCGACCGGGAGGCCCGTCGCCGCAACGTCGGCGGCGAGGTCCTCTGCTACGTCTGGTAGGAGCGAACGATGTCTCGCGTCGGCAAGGCACCCATCACCATCCCCTCGGGCGTCGAGGTCACCATCGCCGAGGACGTGGTCACCGTGAAGGGCCCCAAGGGTCAGCTGACCCAGGAGATCCCCGGTGACATCACCCTGCGCCAGGACGACGGCACCCTCGTCGTCGAGCGGCCGGACGACACCCGGGCCAACCGCTCGCTCCACGGCCTCGTGCGGGCCCTGGTGTCCAACATGGTCGAGGGCGTGACCAACGAGTTCACCAAGGAGCTCGAGATCATCGGCGTCGGCTACCGCGTCACGAACAACAGCCCGAGCTCGCTCGAGCTGGCGCTCGGCTACAGCCACCCCGTCAAGTACGCAGCGCCCGACGGCGTCACCTTCGAGGTCCCCACGCCGACGTCCATCGTCGTGCGGGGCATCGACAAGCAGGCCGTGGGCCAGGTGGCCGCCGAGATCCGCCAGTTCCGCAAGCCCGAGCCGTACAAGGGCAAGGGCATCCGCTACAAGGGCGAGTACGTCATCCGCAAGGCCGGCAAGGCAGGCAAGTGACATGAGCAGCATGGCCAAGAAGAAGCAGCTGGGTCGCGATCGGCGCCACCGCCGGGTCCGCAAGAAGGTGCAGGGCACCCCCGAGCGCCCGCGCCTCGCGGTGTTCCGCTCGTCGCGGCACATCGTGGCCCAGGTCATCGACGACATCGCCGGCGTGACGCTGGCGTCCGCGTCGACCCACGAGAACGACTTCGAGGGCTACGGCGGCAACATCGACGCCGCCTCCAAGATCGGCGCCCTCGCCGCCGAGCGGGCCAAGGCCGCCGGCGTCACCAAGGTCGTGTTCGACCGCGGTGGCAACCGCTACCACGGCCGGGTGAAGGCCCTCGCCGACGCTGCCCGCGACGCCGGGCTCGAGTTCTGAGCCCGGGAAGGATCCACACATGGCAAACGGAAACGACAACCCCCGCCGCGGTCGCCGGGACGAGCCCCAGGCCAACCCCCGCAACTCCGGTGACGCCTCGCTGCGCGAGTCGCGCGTCATCAACATCAACCGCGTCGCCAAGGTCGTGAAGGGCGGTCGCCGCTTCAGCTTCACCGCCCTCGTGGTGATCGGCGACGGCCAGGGCCGGGTCGGCCTCGGCTACGGCAAGGCCAAGGAGGTGCCCCTCGCCATCCAGAAGGGCACCGACGAGGCCCGCAAGAACCTCTTCGAGGTCCCCCTCGCCGGCGACACCATCGTGCACCCCGTGACGGGCGAGCTCGGCGCCGGCCGCGTGCTCATCAAGCCCGCGGCCCCCGGTACCGGCGTCATCGCCGGCGGCGCCGCCCGCATCATCCTCGAGGAGGCCGGCATCCACGACGTGCTCTGCAAGTCGCTCGGCTCCTCGAACCACATCAACGTCGCCCGGGCCACCATCGAGGGGCTCAAGGCCCTCCGCCGCCCCGACGACATCGCCCGCCTGCGGGGCATCCCCGCCGACACCTTCGTCCCGAAGGGGCTGCTCGAGGCCTACAACGAGTCCGAGAAGCTCCGTGGCCGCGCAGGGGCCGCGTCGTGAGCGAGAGCACCATCACCGTCACCCAGGTCCGGTCGGCCATCGGCTCCAAGCCCAAGGCCCGCGGCACGCTGCGCGCCCTCGGCCTCGGCCGCATCGGCAAGACCAACACCCTGCCGGACCGGCCCGAGATCCGCGGCATGATCGCCCGGGTCCCGCACCTGATCACCGTCGAAGAGTCCGTCACCGACGGAGGCGCCTGATGTACAAGATCCACGATCTCCAGCCCCCCGCGGGCAGCAACCGGCCCCGCAAGCGCGTCGGCCGGGGCATCGGCGGCAAGGGCGGCAAGACCGCCGGCCGCGGCACCAAGGGCCAGAAGGCGCGCAACAAGGTCCCCATGGGCTTCGAGGGCGGCCAGATGCCCCTCTACATGCGCGTGCCGAAGCGCCGGGGCTTCAACAACCCCTTCCGCGTCGAGTACCAGGCCATCAACCTGGACACGCTGACCGAGTCGGGCCTCACCGACATCACCCCCGAGGCGCTGCACGCGAAGGGCCTGGTCCGCAAGGGCGCCCTGGTGAAGATCCTCGGCCGGGGCGAGGTCACGGCCGCGCTGAACGTGAAGGCTCACCGGTTCTCGGCGTCGGCCTCCGAGGCCATCACCGCCGCGGGCGGTACGGTCGAGACCCTGCCCCTGCCCTGGGGCGACCGGCGCCCGCCGGCCAAGGGCAACCAGTTCACCAACCGTTGACCACAGCCACCTGCTGACCCCCTGGGGAGCTCGTGTTCCAGAGCCTCAAGAGCCTTGCTCGCGTCGCGTCGGTCTCCGACCTGCGCAACAAGATCCTGTTCGTCGTCGCCATGCTCGCCCTGTACCGGGCCGGTTCGGCGATCCCGGCGCCGGGCATCGACCTCGACGCGGTGCAGAACCTGAAGGAGCAGGCCGAGGAGGGCGCCGGCGTGCTCGGCTTCCTCACCCTGTTCTCGGGTGGCGCGCTCACCCAGTTCGCCCTGTTCGCGCTGGGGATCATGCCCTACATCACCAGCTCGATCATCATGCAGATCCTGACGGTGGTGATCCCCCGACTCGAGCAGTGGCAGCAGCAGGGGGCGGTCGGCCAGCGCAAGATCACGCAGTGGACCCGGTACCTCACCGTGGCCATCGCGCTGCTGCAGTCCACCGGCCTCGCCTTCTTGTTCCACAACGGCGGCGGCGGCCTGCTCGGCGCCGGCCAGGGCGTCGACCTCGGCATCGACCTGTTCGGCGGTGACGAGAACTTCAACACCGGCCGCATCCTCATCGTCGTCCTCACGCTCACCGCGGGCACGGCGCTGCTCATGTGGATGGGCGAGCTGATCACCCAGCGGGGCATCGGCAACGGCATGTCGCTGCTGATCTTCGCCTCGGTGGTCTCGAGCTTCCCGGTGGCGGGCGCCCAGATCAACGCCGAGCGGGGCGTGGGCCTCCTGATCCCGCTGCTCCTCCTGGCCGTCGCCATCATGGTGGCCATCGTCTTCGTGGAGCTCGGCCAGCGGCGCATCCCCGTGCAGTTCTCCAAGCGGGTCGTCGGCAACCGGATGACGGGCGGGCAGTCCACCTACATCCCGCTGAAGGTCAACCAGTCGGGCGTGATCCCGGTGATCTTCGCCAGCTCGGTGCTGTACCTGCCGCTGCTGCTCACCCAGGTGCTCCCCGCCGACCAGGACTGGGCGGTGAGCGTCCAGGAGTGGGTCGACGGCAACCTCGTGCAGCCCGACTCGCTCGTGTACATCGTCGTGTACGGCCTGCTCATCGTCGGCTTCGCCTACTTCTACACGGCGATCCAGTTCGACCCGGCCCAGCAGGCCGACACCATCCGCCGCCAGGGCGGCTACATCCCCGGCATCCGCCCGGGCCCGCAGACCGAGCGCTACCTGGGCCGCATCCTCAACCGGATCACCCTCCCCGGCGCCCTGTTCGTCGCGATGATCGCGCTGCTGCCGTCGATCCTGCTCGTCACGGCCGACATCCAGAACTTCCCCTTCGCCGGCATCTCGGTGCTCATCGCCGTGGGCGTGATGCTCGAGTTCATGAAGCAGATCGACAGCCAGCTCATGATGCGCAACTACGAGGGGTTCCTCCAGTAGCCCTCGCGGGTTTCGGCCGGGCGAAAGCGCGGCCGATAGGGTGCGTGACCTCATGATCCCGGGCGCTCGACTCGTGATGCTCGGCCGGCAGGGCGCCGGCAAGGGCACCCAGTGCACGCGGCTGTCGCGCCACTTCGTGGTGCCGCACATCTCCACCGGCGACATGCTCCGGGCCGCCGTCAAGGAAGGCACCGAGTTCGGCCGCAAGGCCCAGGAGTACATGTCCGCCGGCGAGCTGCTGCCCGACGACGTCATCATCGGCGTGGTCGAGGAGCGCCTCGTCAAGGACGACACCCGCAACCGCGGCTACATCCTCGACGGCTTCCCCCGCACGCTGTCGCAGGCCCAGTCGCTCGCCGAGATCACCGAGGAGCAGCCCCTCGACCTGGTGATCGACCTCAACGTGCCCACCGAGATCGTGCTCGTCCGGCTGGCCAGCCGCCGGGTGTGCGCCGACTGCGGCGCCAACTACTCGGTGCAGCAGCCGCCCAAGCACGGCTGGGCGTGCGACCACTGCGGTGGCGACGTCATCCAGCGAGCCGACGACACCGAGGAGGCCATCCAGCGCCGCCTCGACATCTACGAGGCCGAGACCTCGCCGCTGATCCAGTGGTACGAGGAGCGGGGCCTGCTGGCGGTCGTCGACGGCGACGGCGAGCCCGACGAGGTCACGGCCCGGCTGATCCGGACCATCGACAGCTCCCGGCGGTAGCCGCGTGCGCCGCCGCAGCCACGTCGCTCGCCGCACGGAGGCCGAGATCGCGGCCATGCGGCGGGCCGGCCGGGTGGTCGCCGAGATGCACGACGTGTGCCGGGCCGCCGTCGCTCCTGGGGTCACCACCGCCGAGCTCGATGCCCTGGCGCGCGAGGTCCTCGCCCGCCGGGACGCCACCTCGAACTTCCTCGGCTACGGAGGCTTCCCGGCAGTGGCCTGCATCAGCGTGAACGACGAGGTCGTCCACGGGATCCCGGGTGATCGGACGCTCGAAGCGGGCGACCTCGTGTCGATCGACTGCGGCGCGGTCGTCGACGGCTGGCACGGCGACGCCGCGCTCACGGTGCCGGTGGGGGAGCCCTCGCCCGAGGACGCCCGGCTCAACGAGGTGGGCCGGCGCTCGCTGGAGGCGGCGATCGAGCAGGTGCGCCCGGGGCGGACGCTCGGTGACGTGGGCCACGCCATCGAATCGGTGGTGGCGGCCGCCGGGTTCTCGCTGCTCGAGGACCACTGCGGCCACGGCATCGGCCGGGCGATGCACGAGGCGCCCGACGTGCTGAACACCGGGCGCCCGGGCGCCGGGCTGCGGATCGAGGTGGGCATGGTGCTGGCCATCGAGCCGATGGTGTGCGCGGGCCGCCCCGACTACCGGGTGCTCGACGACGGCTGGACCGTGGTCACCGCCGACGGCGCCCGGGCCGTGCACTGGGAGCACACGGTGGCGGTCACGCCCGGTGGCCCGGAGGTGCTCACCCGGCCCTGATCCCCCATCCGGGGCCGTGGGTGGGCCATGATGTGGGGGATCCGCCCCCGCGCGCCCCGTGGGGTTGGCGGTCGTGGGCGCGCTGCCATAGGATCTCCCTTCGGCTCTGGGACAGGCGCGCCTGCTCTGGAGCGACCTGTGCCCGCGTCCCGCACCCGGGTGGCGGTGCAGGTGGAGCTCACCCCGTACGAGCGAGGCATGGCCGGGCACCCCGGCCGCTGCTGCGCCAACCCCTCGAGAGAGCAACCGATGAAGGTCCGACCGAGTGTCAAGCCCATGTGCGAGAAGTGCCAGGTGATCCGCCGGCACGGGCGCGTCATGGTCCTCTGCACCAACCCCCGACACAAGCAGCGCCAGGGCTGAGGAGTTACCCAGGTATGGCACGTATCCAAGGCGTCGACATCCCCCGCGACAAGCGGCTGGTGATCTCGCTGACCTACCTGTTCGGCATCGGCAGCACCACCGCTGCCCGCATCTGCGACGAGGTCGGCATCGACCAGAGCACGCGGGTCCGCGATCTGACCGACGCCGAGGTCAACAAGATCCGGGAGTACATCGACAACAACCTGGAGGTCGAGGGCGATCTTCGGCGCGAGGTCCAGCAGAACATCAAGCGCAAGATCGAGATCGGGTCGTACCAGGGCATCCGGCACCGCAAGGGCCTGCCCGTGCGCGGCCAGCGCACCCACACCAACGCCCGCACCCGCAAGGGCCCGAAGAAGACCGTCGCCGGCAAGAAGAAGGTGAAGAAGTAGTGGCCAAGCCCTCCTCGGGCGGTCGACGCCCCCGCAAGCGCGAGCGCAAGAACATCTCGAGCGGCATCGCGCACATCAAGTCGTCGTTCAACAACACGATCGTCGCCATCACCGACCCGGCCGGCAACGTCATCTCGTGGGCGTCCGCCGGCAACGTCGGCTTCAAGGGCTCCCGCAAGTCCACCCCCTTCGCCGCCCAGATGGCCGCCGAGAAGGCCGCCCGGGGCGCGATGGAGCACGGCGTGCGCCGCGTCGAGGTCCAGGTCAAGGGCCCGGGCTCCGGTCGCGAGACCGCCATCCGCTCCATCCAGAACGCCGGCATCGAGGTGTCCGGCATCAAGGACGTCACCCCCGTGCCGCACAACGGCTGCCGCCCGCCCAAGCGCCGCCGCACCTGAGGAACACACCATGGCTCGTTACACCGGACCCCGCTCCCGCGTCTCCCGTCGCCTCGGCGTCAACATCTTCGGCACCGCCGGCGAGACCCGCGCCCTCGATCGCCGCCCGTACCCGCCCGGCGAGCACGGCCGTGGCCGCCGCCGCGGTCAGCCCTCCGAGTACCTCATGCAGCTGCAGGAGAAGCAGAAGGCCCGCTTCACCTACGGCCTGTCCGAGCGCCAGTTCCGCAACCTCTACGAGGAGGCGAACCGCCGCAAGGGCGTCACCGGCGAGCTCATGCTGCAGATGCTCGAGCGCCGCCTCGACAACGTCGTGTACCGCGCCGGCCTCGCCGCCACCCGGCCCCAGGCCCGGCAGTTCGTGAACCACGGCCACTTCGACGTGAACGGCAAGCGGGTCGACATCCCGAGCTACCGCGTCCGCATCGGCGACAAGATCTCGCTGCGCACCAAGTCCCGCGACATGGTCACCGTGCAGTGGAACAAGGACGTCCTCGACCGCCAGGCCCCCGGCTGGCTCGAGGTGGGCGACGACGGCTTCGCCGTCACCGTTCGGGCCTACCCCGAGCGCGAGCAGATCGACGTGCCCGTGCGCGAGCAGCTCATCGTCGAGCTCTACTCCAAGTAGCGCTCGCTCCCATCCCCGCCCGCCCCGACCTCCCGATACGCAACGAGGTACCCCGCTCCATGCTGGTCATCCAACGCCCCACCGTCGAGCCCCAGGGCGAGGAGGCCGACAACCGCCAGCGGTTCGTCATCAGCCCCCTCGAGCCCGGCTTCGGGCACACCATCGGCAACTCGCTGCGCCGCGTGCTGCTGTCGTCGATCCCCGGCGCCGCCGTCACCCAGGTGCGCTTCGACGAGGCGCTCCACGAGTTCGACACCATCAAGGGCGTGGTCGAGGACGTCACCGACATCATCCTCAACCTGAAGGACCTCGTCGTCATCTGCCACAGCGACGAGCCCGTGTCGCTGCGCCTCGACGCCCGTGGGCCGGCCGAGGTCACGGCCGCCGACCTGCAGCCGAACGCCGACATCGAGATCCTCAACCCCGATCTCCACATCGCCACGATGAACGGCGAGGGCCGCCTGGCCATCGACGTCACCATCGCGAAGGGCCGCGGCTACGTGTCCGCCGACCGCAACAAGAGCTCCGACACCATCGGGGTCATCCCGGTCGACTCCATCTTCTCGCCGGTGCGCAAGGCGACCTTCTCGGTCGAGCCCACCCGCGTCGAGCAGGACACCAACTACGACAAGCTGATCGTCGACGTCCAGACCGACGGCTCGATCAGCCCGGCCGAGGCCCTCGCCTCCGCCGGCGACACGCTCCGCAGCCTGGTCGGCCTGATCGCCGACATGAGCGAGGAGCCCCAGGGCCTCGAGCTGGGCGAGGTGCCCGTGGCCGGCACCGGCCCGTCCGACCTCGACCTGCCCATCGAGGACCTCGAGCTGTCCGAGCGGCCCCGCAACTGCCTCAAGCGGGCCCAGGTGAACACCATCGGCGAGCTCGTCAACAAGACCGAAGACGACCTGCTGGCCATCACCAACTTCGGCCAGAAGTCCCTGGACGAGGTCGTCGAGAAGCTGGATGAGCGCGGCCTGACGCTGCGCATCCGCGGCTAGAGGAGCAACCCATGCCTGCACGTCCCCGCAAGGGCAAGCGCTTCGGCGGCTCGTCCTCCCACCAGAAGGCCATGTTCGGCAACCTGGTCGCGAGCCTCATCGCGGCCGAGTCGATCGTGACCACCGAGGCCAAGGCCAAGGCGGTCCGCCCGGTCGCCGAGAAGCTGATCACCAAGGCCAAGAAGGGCGGCCTGCACAACCACCGCCAGGTCGTCGCCTACCTCCGCGACGAGGAGATGGCCCACAAGCTCATGACCGACGTCGGTCCCCGCTACGCCGACCGTCCCGGCGGCTACACGCGGATCCTGAAGCTCGGCCCGCGCCAGGGCGACAACGCCCCCATGGCGCGCATCGAGCTCGTCTAGCCCCACACCCAGATCTGCAGGGCCCGGCACGATGCGCCGGGCCCTGTCGCGTCTCTGACAGGCTTCGTCGCACCATGGCGACCCCGCTCACCCTCTTCGACGAGGACGACATGCACGCCGCGCCCGTCGCGCCCCACGTCCGCGTCCGGCTCTCGGTCGCCTACGACGGCACGCCGTTCCACGGCTTCGCGCTGAACCCCGGCGTGGCCACGGTGGCGGGCCGGCTGAGCGAGGCCCTCGAGCGCGTGCTGCGCCACCCCGTCGAGCTCACGTGCGCCGGTCGCACCGACAAGGGCGTGCACGCCCACGGTCAGGTGGTCGACTTCCTCACCACCGAGGGCGTCGACCTGCCCGCCCTGTGCCGGGCCATCAACGCCCTGTGCGGTCCCGAGGTGGTGGTGCGCGACCCGGCGGTCGTGCCGCTCGGCTTCTCGTCCCGCTTCGACGCCACCGCCCGGCGCTACCGGTACACGATCCACAACGACGAGGTGCCCGACCCGTTCTCCGTGCACACGGCGTGGCACGTGCGCGAGCCGCTCGACCTCGCCGTGCTCCGCCTGGGGTGCGACCCGCTCATCGGCACCCACGACTTCACCTCGTTCTGCCGCAAGCCGAAGCGCAGCGACGGCACCGAGGCGTCGCTGGTGCGCGACGTCCGCAGCGCCCGGTGGGAGCAGGTGGACGAGCACACGCTGCGCTTCTGGATCGAGGCGTCGTCGTTCTGCCACCAGATGGTCCGTTCCATCGTCGGGACGCTGGTGGAGGTGGGCGCCGGCCGCATGCACGCCGGCGACCTCACCGGCATCCTGCGGGGCCGCGACCGCCGCTACGCCGGGCCGGTGGCCCCGCCCCACGGCCTCACGCTGTGGGAGGTGAAGTACTAGCGGAGCGCGATGCGGCCCTCGCCCGCGCCGGTGACCCGGCCGACGACGGCGGCCGTGTGCCCCGACGCCCGCAGCGATGCCACCGCGTCGGCGCCCGCGCCGGCATCGGCGGCACCGAAGAGCAGCCCGCCGCTGGTCTGGGCGTCGGCGAGCAGCAGCTGGGTGCGCTCGTCGTGACCGCCGGCGTCGAGCGACGGCCGCACGTGCTCGAGGTTGCGCTCGGACCCGCCCGGCAGCACCCCCTCGGCGAGCAGCTCGCGCACGCCGTCGAGCACGGGCACCGCGCCCACGTCGACCTCGACGTCGACGCCCGACTCCACGGCCGCCCGCAGCAGGTGGCCGAGCAGGCCGAACCCGGTGATGTCGGTGCACCCGGTGGCGCCGGCGGCGCGTGCGGCGTCGCGCGCCGGCCCGTTCAGGCGCACCATCGACTCGACGGCTGCGGCCGCCAGCGCCGCCGGCGCCACGTCGCGCTTGATGCCGGTGGTGGCGATGCCGATGCCGAGCGGCTTGGTGAGCACGAGCACATCGCCCGGCCGGAAGGCGGCGTTGGTGAGGACCTGGTCGGGGTGGACCTCGCCCACCACGGCCATGCCGTACTTCGGCTCCGGGTCGTCCACGGTGTGGCCACCGGCGACGACGAAGCCGGCCTCGGAGGCGATGTCGAGCCCGCCCTGGAGGACGTCGCCCAGCAGGTCGGTGGGCAGCTCGGCGACGTTCCAGCCCACGAGGTTCAGGGCGAGCAGCGGCGTGCCGCCCATGGCGTACACGTCGGAGACCGCGTTCGCCGCCGCGATGCGGCCCCAGTCCCGCGCGTCGTCCACCACCGGGGTGATGAAGTCGGCGGTGACCACCAGGGCGCGCTCGTCCGAGAGGCGCCACACGGCGGCATCGTCGCCGGACAGCGCCCCGACCAGGAGGTTCGGATCACCGGGAGGTGCCAGACGGCGCACGACGTGCGCCAGCTCGCCGGGGGCGAGCTTGCACGCTCAGCCGGCGCCGTGGGAGAACGCCGTCAGGCGGGGTCGGTCGGTCATCGCCCCGCACGCTACCGCCGCGCCCTATGCTCCCCAGGTTGCAGCACGGCCGCGCCCGGCCGTAGATTTGCCCCTTGCGCCTGGGGCCCTCCGCGCCCCGGCAGCGAGTCGCAGACGCATCGAGACGAGAGAGCCAGGTCGCACCCGTGCGCACGTATTCACCGAAAGCCAGCGAGATCACCCGCGAGTGGTGGGTCATCGACGCCGAGGGCATGGTCCTCGGCCGTCTCGCCACCGAGGTCGCCCGGGTGCTGCGTGGCAAGCACAAGGCGATGTTCGCCCCGCACCTCGACTGCGGCGACCACGTCATCATCGTCAACGCCGACAAGGTCGTGCTGACCTCCGACAAGGCCGACAAGAAGACGGTCTGGCGCCACTCCGGCTACCCCGGCGGCATCAAGTCGATGAGCTACCGCGAGGCCCTCGACCGCAAGCCGGCCGAGGCCGTGCGCCGAACCATCAAGGGCATGCTGCCGAAGAACCGCCTCGGCGCCCAGATGCTGACCAAGCTGAAGGTCTACGCGGGCCCCACCCACCCGCACGCCGCCCAGCAGCCCAAGGAACTCGAGATCGACTCCCGGGCCCGGGCCCGCGTGAGCTAGAAGGAAGCCGACCGTGAGCACCAAGCCCCTCGTCCAGGCCACCGGCCGCCGCAAGCGTGCCATCGCCCGCATCCGGCTGCGTCCGGGCAGCGGCGCCGTCACCATCAACGGCAAGGACGTCAAGGTCTACTTCCCCACCGACGCCCTCCAGAGCCTGGCCCTGGCCCCGCTCGCCGTGGCCGAGGCCGAGGAGCACTACGACGTGGACGCCACCATCACCGGCGGCGGCACCACCGGCCAGGCCGGCGCCATGAGCCTCGGCCTCGCCCGGGCCCTCGCCGAGCTCGACCCCGAGCGCCGTGGCGAGCTGAAGCACGAAGGCCTCCTGCGCCGCGACCCGCGGAAGAAGGAGTCCAAGAAATACGGCCTCAAGAAGGCCCGCAAGGCCCCGCAGTACTCCAAGCGCTGATCCGCTGCGGCGGATGCTGTCCTTCGGCACCGACGGCGTCCGCGGGGTCGCCAACGCAGACCTGACACCGGAGCTCGCCCTCGCACTGGGGCGGGCTTCGGCGCGCGTGCTCGGCGGCGACGCCGTCGTCATCGGTCGCGACACCCGCCGGTCGGGCCCGATGCTGGAGGCCGCTCTGGCCGCGGGCTTCGCGTCCGAGGGCGTCGACGTGGTGCTGCTCGGCGTGGTGCCCACGCCGGCCGTCGCCCACGCCGCCGCGCAGCTCGGCGTGCCGGGCGCGATGATCTCGGCGTCCCACAACCCGTTCCCCGACAACGGCATCAAGCTCTTCGCCGCCGGTGGCCGCAAGCTCGCCGACGACGCCGAGACCGAGCTGGAGGCCGAGCTGGCCCACCTCCTCGGCAGCGGCGGCGGTGACCGGCCCACGGGCGCGGGCGTGGGCACGGTGCGGGCCGACGACGGGGCGGCCGTCGCCGCCTACGAGGCGCACCTGCTCCACGCCATCGGCGGCCGCTCCCTCTCCGGGCTCTCGGTCGTGCTCGACTGCGCCCACGGCGCGGCGTCGGCCATCGCGCCCGAGGTGCTGCGCCGGGCCGGCGTCGAGGTCGCCGTCGTGCACGCCGAGCCCGACGGCGTGAACATCAACGACGACGCCGGCTCGACGGCCCCGGGCGCGCTGCAGCAGGCCGTGCTCGACCTCGGTGCCGACGTCGGGCTGGCGCTCGACGGCGACGCCGACCGGCTGCTCGCCATCGCCGCTGACGGCCGCGTCGTCGACGGCGACCACGTGATCGCCGTGCTCGCCATCGACCGGCAGGCCGATGGCCGGCTGCCCCACGACACCGTGGTGGCCACGGTGATGTCGAACCTCGGCTTCAAGCTCGGCATGGACCGGCGGGGCATCCACGTGGTCTCCACGAGCGTCGGCGACCGCTACGTGCTCGAGGCCATGGAGCGCACCGGCGCAGCGCTCGGCGGCGAGCAGTCGGGCCACGTCATCCAGACCGACCTCGCCACCACCGGCGATGGCATGCTCACCGCGCTGACCCTGCTCGACGCCGTGGTCCGCCGCGGCATCCCGCTCGACGAGCTGGCGGCCGACGCCATGACCTCGCTGCCCCAGGTCCTGGTGAACGTCCGCCTCGACGAGCGCGACCCCGAGCTGGTCGAGCGCCTCGCCGACGACATCGCCGCCGCCGACGAGCGCCTCGGCGACGACGGCCGGGTGCTGGTGCGGCCGTCGGGCACGGAACCCCTCATCCGGGTGATGGTCGAGGCGCCCACCGAGGAGCGAGCCCGCGCCGAGGCCGATGCCCTGGCCGACGCCGTCCGCCGCCTCGCCGGCCACGCCTGAGGGAACCGGACGCGCCGGCGCACCGTCCAACGTCGCATGCGCACCTCCGCTCTCCGCCTCCTGGCCGTGGGTCTCGCCGCCGTCCTGGCCCTGAGCGCCTGCGGCGACGACGACGAACCCGTGGCCACCGACGGCGGCAGCGATCCCGGCGGCCCGGCCCTGGCCCCCGCCTACCTGTCGGTCGACGTCGCCGAGGGCGGCGAGGCCCGGCCCCTGGTCGAGGGCACGCGGATCCAGCTCAGCTTCGACGAGGGGCACGTCGGCGCCACCCTCGGCTGCAACTCGATGGGCGGGGCCTACCGGCTGGACGGCGACGTCCTGGTGGTCGGCGAGGGCCTGTCGATGACCGAGATGGGGTGCGACCCCGAGCGCCACGCCCAGGACGAGTGGTTCGCCGGGGTCCTCACCTCCCGGCCGACGCTCGCCCTCGACGGCGCCACCCTGACGGTCACCGCGGGCGACACGGTCATCACGTTCCAGGACCGCGAGGTGGCCGACCCCGACCGGGAGCTCGTGGGCACCCGCTGGCAGATCGACGGCTTCCTCGAGGGCACGGGACCCGACGGCACCGCCATGGCGATGGCGGTGGACGAGCCCGGCGTGCTCGAGCTGCGCGACGACGGCCTCGTGGTCGGCAGCGACGGCTGCAACGGCTTCGGGTACGCCACCGGCGACGAAGGCCAGGTCACCGACGGCCTCCGCCACGAGGTGGACGGCGACCGCATCACGTTCACCGGCAGCCCGGTGAGCGAGATGAAGGCGTGCGACGACCTCGCCGATTACGTGGAGCGGGCCCGCGCCGTGCTGTCGGGCACCGTGACCTGGGAGATCGACGCCGACCGGCTCACCCTCGTCGCCGACGACGGCCGGGGCGTCACCTACCGCGCCGCGGACTGAGGTCCGCAGGAGGGTCCAACCCGGGGTTCGGGCAGACTGGTCGACCTATGTGCGGAATCATCGCCGTCCTCCGCCGTCCCGTCGAGCGGGTCGACCTCCCCGCCGAGCCCACGGTGACGGCCCTCGAACGGGGCGTGCAGACCCTGCGTGGCGCGGTCGCCGCCGCCGGCGACGCCGGTCCGGCCATCGAGGCCATGGAGGCCGCCGCGGTCGAGCTCGAGCAGGTGGCGGCCGACCTCCACGGCCCCCGGGGCGTGCGGTTCCTGCTCACCGACGTCGCCGCCACGCGCGTGCGCGGCCTGGCCCGCACGCTCGGCGAGGTCATCGCCGAGCTCGACGCCCAGCTCGACCGCCTCGTCGTCGACGAGCGCACCGAGGCCCGCAACGCGGCCGCCGTGCGGTGCAAGGACGCGGCCTGGACCATCGAGCGCGACCGCCTCCGCACCGCCGACGCCGTGGCCGGGCTCGTGGGTCGCGACACCGGGTGGGCCGCGGTCGAGGCGTGCACGCAGATCGAGCAGTCGCTCTCCGCCATCGACCGCCTCGAGGTCCGGGGCCGCGACTCCGCCGGGATCATGGTGCTCGTCCGCGACCACGGCCTCGATCCGTCCGACCCCGCCGTGGCCGGCCTGCTCGACGGCCGCGCCGACGACCCGTTGCTGCGCTCCCGTGCCGTGCGCCTGGTCGACGGTCCCGACGGGCCGGCCAGCCAGCTCGCCTTCGCCTACAAGGCCGCCGCCGAGATCGGCGAGCTGGGCGACAACACGGCCGCCATCCGGCGCCAGGTCGTCGACGACGAGCTGCTGCACCTGGTGCTGTCCGCCCCCGACGCCAAGGCCGTCGTGCTCGGCCACACCCGCTGGGCCAGCGTCGGCATCATCTCCGAGGCCAACGCCCACCCGCTCGACTCCCTCGAGGTCGGCGACTCGCCGGGCCCGTTCGTGGCCGCCGCCCTCAACGGCGACGTCGACAACTTCGCCGACCTCAAGGCGAGCAACGGGCTGTCGATCCCCGCCGAGGTGACCACCGACGCCAAGGTCATCCCCACGCTGGTCTCCCGGCGCATCGCCGCCGGCGACGACCACCTCGAGGCGTTCCGGGCCACCGTCGCGTCCTTCGAGGGATCGGTGGCCATCGCCGCCACCGTGGCCGAGCGCCCCAACGCCCTCGCCCTCGCCCTGCGCGGCTCGGGGCAGGCCCTGTACGTGGGCCTCGTCGACGACGCCTACGTGGTGGCCTCCGAGCCGTACGGCCTCGTCGAGGAGACGAGCCGGTATGTCCGCATGGACGGGGAGACCCCGGCCAACGCCGACAACCCCAACGCCAGCCGGGGCCAGATCCTCCTCCTCGACGGCGACCGGGCCGGGAGCCTCGAGGGCATCGAGCGCATCGCCTACGACGGCACGCCCCTGCCGGTCACCGAGGACGACGTCGTCACCGCCGCCATCACCACCCGCGACATCGACCGGGGCGACTTCCCCCACTTCCTGCTCAAGGAGATCACCGAGGCGCCGGTCAGCTTCCACAAGACGCTGCGGGGCCGCCTGGTCGAGGGCGAGGGCGGTCTGCGGATCGTGCTGCCGGAGGACTCGCTGCCCGCCGAGGTGCGCGAGCGGCTCGCCGACGGCTCCATCACCCGCATCCTCGGCATCGGCCAGGGCACGGCGGCCATCGCCAGCCAGGGCTTCGCCGCCATGCTCGAGGCCGCGGCCGACGCCCGTGGCGTGCAGGTCGAGGCCATCCCGGCCACCGAGCTGTCCGGCTTCAAGCTCCGCCCGGACATGTCGGACACGCTGGTCGTCGCCATCAGCCAGTCCGGCACCACCACCGACACCAACCGCACGGTCGACCTGGTGCGGGGCCGGGGCGCGTCGGTGATCGCCATCGTGAACCGCCGCAACTCCGACCTCACGGACCGGGCCGACGGCGTGCTGTACACGTCCGACGGCCGCGACGTCGAGATGGCGGTGCCCTCGACGAAGGCCTTCTACGCCCAGATCGCCGCCGGGAACCTGCTGGCCATGGCCATCGCCGCCGAGTGGGGCGAGGAGCCCGACCAGTCCCTGCTCCGGGCGATGCGCGACCTGCCCGACGCGATGCGCACGACCCTCGCCAGCCGCCCGTCGATCGCCGCCGCAGCCCAGGAGTGGTGCCCGCCGAAGCGGTACTGGGCGATGGTCGGCAACGGCACGAACCGCATCGCCGCCGAGGAGCTGCGCATCAAGCTCTCCGAGCTCTGCTACAAGTCGATCGCCTGCGACGCCACCGAGGACAAGAAGCACATCGACCTGTCCTCCGAGCCGCTCATCCTCGTCTGCGCCGCCGGCCTCAACGGCTCCAACGTCGACGACGTGGCGAAGGAGGTGGCGATCTACCGGGCCCACAAGGCCGCGCCCATCGTCATCGCCACCGAGGGGGAGGGTCGCTTCGCCTCCGCCCTGTCCGTGCTCGCCGTCCCCGAGACCCACGAGAAGCTCGCGTTCGTGCTGGCCACGATGGTCGGGCACCTGTTCGGCTACGAGGCGGCGCTCGCCATCGACGCGCAAGCCATCCCGCTCAAGGAGATCCGGGGCGCCATCGAGGCGGCGCTCGAGGGCGGCGCCGTCGACGGCGAGCGCGTCCTGGTCGAGCTGCGCCACGTGGCCTCCCGTCCGGTCCAGGCGTTCTTCGACGGCCTGCGCGTCGGCCAGTACGACGGCCACCTCGAGGCGTCGACGGCGGTGCGGGTCGCGAACCTGCTCCGCTACGCCACCGGCGCGGTGCCGCTCGACGCCTACCAGCTCGACCACGGCAAGGTGGGCACGCCGTCCGTCCTCGTGGAGGACCTCACCGCCGCCCTCACCCGGGCCATCGACGAGCTCACCCGGCCCATCGACGCCATCAAGCACCAGGCCAAGACCGTCACCGTGGGCATCTCCCGCACCGACGAGTCGCTGCTCGAGGTCGCGCTCGTCCAGGCCGTGCTGGCCGCCGGCGCGCCCCGCGACCGGCTCACGTACAAGAACCTGCGCACGCTGGCCGACGTGTCCCCGGCCATCGAGGAGGTCGTCGGGTTCACCCGCTACCGCATCGAGGGGATGGTCGACGTCCACTCGGGCACCGGCGGCGCCACCATCACGGTCGTCGACCGCGGCGGCATCGCGCGCGACCTGCCGCTGCGCACCGAGCAGAACCCGGTGCTGCGGGGCACGAAGCACCAGGTGGCCGCCGACCAGGAGGTCCTGGTGGGCCGCGGCCGCAGCGACGGGCGCACCATCGTGATCGTCCCGGAGGTCAAGGACGGCGTCACCACCGGCATCACGCTGCTGCACGTCCGCTTCGTCGACCACCTCTCGGCCGCGTCCGCCCGCGGTGTGCTCGCCGGCTACCGCCGCCGGCTCGCCGCCCTGCGCGACGCCGTCACCGAGACCGAGCCGACCTTCCGCGACGACCTGCTCGCCGAGGTGCCGGTGGCCGACCTGCTCACGCTCCCGGTCAGCCTCCTCGCCGACCGCTGGCGGTCGTGAGGGCGTCGTGGCCGGGGTGATCGGCGTCGGCATCGACCTCGTCGACGTCGAGCGGTTCCGCAGCTCCCTCCTGCGCACGCCCTCCATGCGGGTGCGCATGTTCACCGAGGGCGAGCGGGCGTACGCCGAGCAGGCGAACGACCCCGCCGAGCGCTACGCCGCCCGGTTCGCCGCCAAGGAGGCGGTGATGAAGGCCATGGGCGTGGGCCTCGGCGCGTTCGGGTTCCACGACGTCGAGGTCGTCCGGGCCGAGGGCGGCCAGCCGTCGCTCGTGGTGATCGGCGCCGCCGAGCTGCTCGCCGTCGAGCGGGGCGTCCTGGCCTGGCAGCTCAGCCTCACCCACACCGCCACCTCGGCCGGCGCCGTGGTGGTGGCCATCGGCTGAGGGCCGGTCAGCGGGGGAGCAGGTCGGTGCGCAGCCGCTCCTCGGCGTGGGCGCGCAGGTCGTCGGGGATCGGCACCGCCCGCCGGCTCACCGTGTCGAGGGCGACGTCGACGACCTCGAACGCGACGAGCAGGTCGGCCCGGTCGACGTCGTAGGCCCACATGATGCGGTGCGTGGTCTTGTCGCCCAGCGCGGCGATGGCGCCGAAGGACTGGATGCGGTCGCCCCGCCGGGGCAGGCGGTGCACGACGATGCGGTGCTCGAGCGTCGCCCAGCCGATCAGCTCCCCGTTCGGCCCCGGGTGCAGCGTGGGCCCGGCCGCGCCGTCGAGCGGCTCACCGCCCCACAGCAGCATCGGCGCGTAGGTCGGCTCGTAGCTGCCGTCGGGCCGGCATTCGTCGGCCTCGACCAGCCGCGGGTGGCGCATCGCCAGTGGCGGATCACCGAGCACCTCGTCGAAGGCCGGGGCGGTGGCGAACGGATCGGTGCCGAGGTCGATGCTGCGCGGCCGGCCCTGCTCGGGGACCTCGGCCAGCTCAGCGTCGCCGGCCGGAGGCCAGCCTTCGACGGCCCGCCCGCCGCTGCGCGCCTCGAGCCGGTGGACGAAGCTGGCGGCCAGGTCGTCGGTCGCGACGTTGCGCAGCTCGTGGTACAGCCGCAACGACCCGCCGTCCCGTCCCAGCACCGCGCTGCGCACCTCGAGCTCGGCGCCCAGCATCTGCTCGCGGAAGTGCCGGGTGTAGATGTCGGCTGCATGGACCTCGAGGTCGCCGGCGCCGCCCAGCTGGCGGACCACCGCGTCGCTGCCGGCCCGCGCGGCGACGCCGTAGAAGCGGACGTTCATGTGCCCGAGGTGGTCGATCATGTCCTCGGTGACGGTGGTGCGGTGCGTGGTGCGAAGCTCGGCCATGGCGTGTCCGGTCCCTCCGGGTCCCTCCTCGGTGAACGGACGACGGTAGCGGCGCGCCCACCGGAGCTCGAAGGTGCGGCTCCTGGTGGCAGGATCGGGGCCGTGCTGCCCGTCGTCCGGATCGCCGAGATGCAGGCCGTCGACGCCGAGGCCCCGGAGCCGGTCGACGTGCTCGTCGACCGCGCGGGCGCCGCCGTGGCGCGCGCCGCGCTCGACCTGCTCGGCGGCGCCTACGGCCGCCGCGCGGTGGTGGTCGCCGGGCCGGGCAACAACGGGGCCGACGGACGGGTCGCCGCCGCCCGGCTCGCCCGGCGAGGCGTGCGCACCACCGTCTTCGACGTCGCCGACGCGCCGCCGGTGCTGCCCGAGGCCGACCTCGTCGTCGACGCCGCCTTCGGCACGGGCATCAGCCGGGCGTACGACGCGCCCGACCCCGGCGCCGCGCTCGTGCTGGCGGTCGACATCCCCTCGGGCATCCACGGCGACACCGGACGGGCGGTCGGCCGCCCCATGCGGGCCGACCTGACGGTGACCTTCGCCGGGCTGAAGCCGGGGCTGCTGCTGGGCGACGGTCCGGCCCACACCGGCGCCGTCCGCATCGCCGACATCGGCCTCGACGTCGGCCGGGCGACGATCCACCTGGTCGACGACGCGTCCGCCGCGGCCCGGTGGCCGCGCCGCCGGAGGGGCGCGCACAAGTGGCACCAGGCCGTGCTCGTGGTGGCCGGCAGCCCGGGCATGACCGGCGCCGCGTCGATGGCCGCCGAGGCCGCCCAGCGCGCCGGCGCGGGCATGGTCCGCCTGGTGTCGCCCGGCGTCGGGCACCCGCCCGACGCGCCCCGCGAGGTCGTCACGGTGCTGGTCGAGGAGGCCGGCTGGGCGGACGCCCTGGTGGACGATCCCGGGAAGGTGCACGCGGCCGTCGTGGGCCCGGGCCTCGGCACGTCGATGGCCACCCGCCACCAGATCCGCACCCTGCTCGCCGGGCTCGAGGTCCCGGTGGTGGTCGACGGCGACGGGCTCACCGCCCTGGGCGCCGACGCCGCCTCGGTGCTGGCCCAGCGGCGAGCGCCCACGGTGCTCACGCCGCACGACGGGGAGTTCGCCCGCCTCGCCGGCGCCCCGCCCGGCGACGACCGCATCGCCGACGTGCGGGCCCTCGCCCAGGCCACCGGCGCGGTCGTGCTGCTCAAGGGTCCCACCACCGTCGTCGCCGGACCGGACGGCCGGGTGCGCCTCGCCCGCGCCGGCGACGAGCGGCTGGCGACGGCGGGCACCGGCGACGTGCTCACCGGCATCGTCGCCGCCCTGCTCGGCGGCGGGCTCGACCCGCTCGACGCGGCGGCGGTCGGCGCCCACGTCCACGGCCTCGCCGGCCGGACCGCGCCGGCACCGGGCGCGGTGGCCTCCGATGTGATCGCCGGCATCCCCCTCGCCCTCGCCCACCTGCTGGGTGGCAGCCGGTGAGCATCGACGCCCACTGCGGGTCCGTGGCCGATGTCGACCTCGACGCCGTGGCCCACAACGTGGCGCTCCTCGACGACCTGTCGGGGGAGGCGGCGGTCTGCGCGGTGGTGAAGGCCGACGGGTACGGGCACGGCGCGGTCCCGGTCGCGCACGCGGCCCTCGCCGCCGGCGCGCGCTGGCTGGGCGTCGCCCAGATCCAGGAGGCCCGCGCCCTGCGCTCGGCCGGCATCGAGGCGCCGATCCTGCTGCTCAGCGAGTGCGACCCCGACCCCGCGGCCCTCGACGTGGCGCTGGCCCTCGACGTGCACCTCGTCGCCTACCGGCCGGAGTTCCTCGACGCCCTCGCCGAGCGGGCGCGCGCCCTCGGCGTCCCGTCGGCCCCCGTGCACCTCAAGGTCGACACGGGCATGCGCCGGGTCGGCTGCGAGACGCACCAGGCCGTCGGCCTCGCCCGCCGCATCGTCGACGACCCGCACCTCCGGCTCGCCGGCACCATGACCCACCTGGCCGTCGCCGACGAGCCCGGCAACCCCGGCACCGACGTCCAGCTCGGCCGGTTCGAGGCGGTCCTCGCCGAGCTCGCCGCCGCCGGCATCGACCCCGGCATCCGCCACGCCGCCAACTCGGCGGGCACGATGCTGCACCCCCGCAGCCACCTCGACATGGTCCGCCCGGGCATCGCCCTCTACGGCATCCCGCCGGCCCCGGTGCTGGCCAGCGTCGCGCCCCTCCGACCCGCGCTGCGGTGGCGCTCGGCCGTGCGGTTCGTGAAGCCGGTGGCTGCCGGTGAGGGCGTTTCGTACGGGCACCACCACGTCTTCGACGCGCCCACCGTCGTCGCCACCGTCCCCGTGGGCTACGCCGACGGCTTCCGCCGGCGGCTCGGCCTGGTCGGCGGTGCCGTGCTCGTCAGCGGGGTGCGCTGCCCCATCGTGGGGGTGGTGACGATGGACCAGCTCGTCGTCGACGTCGGGGCGGTGCCCGAGGTGGAGGTCGGCGACGAGGTCGTGCTCCTCGGCCCGCAGGGTGATGACGAGATCACCGCCACCGAGGTGGCGCTGCTCGTCGACACCATCGGCTACGAGATCACGTGTGCCATCAGCCCGCGGGTGCCGCGACGCCACCACGGCGGCGCGGAGGCGCACGCGTGATCACGGCCGTGGAGGGCGTGCGGGTCGGCCACTGGACCGACCGCGAGGCGCAGACCGGGTGCACCGTCGTCCTGCTGCCGGAGGGCACGGTGGCCTCGGGCGAGGTCCGAGGCGGCGCGCCCGCCACCCGCGAGTTCGCCCTGCTCGAGCCCACCCGCATGGTCACCCGGCTCGACGCCGTCGTGCTCACCGGCGGGTCGGCGTTCGGCCTCGCCGCGGCCGACGGCGTGATGCAGCACCTCGCCGCAGCCGGCGTGGGGTTCGAGACCGCAGGCGGACCGGTGCCGATCGTGGTGGCCATGGCCCTCTACGACCTGAGCGTCGGCGACGGCTCCGTGCGGCCCACGGCCGAGGCGGGGCGGCTCGCCGCGGCGACGGCGGCGGGCGGACCGGTCGAGACCGGGCGCATCGGCGCCGGCACGGGCGCCACGGTCGCCAAGTGGCGGGGGCCCGAGCACCGCCGCCCCGGGGGCCTGGTCGGCGCGGCCATCGAGGGCGACGGCGGGCTCGTCGTCGCCGCGCTCGTCGCGGTGAACGCCTTCGGGGAACCCGGGGCCAGCCCGCGCGACGTCGCCCACGGCTCCACCGCCGGCTCCGACCTCACCGAGGCCTCGCCCGGCACCAACACCACGATCGGCGTGGTGGTCACCAACGCCCGCCTCGACAAGGTCGGCTGCCACCTGCTCGCCCAGTCGGCGCACCACGGCCTCGCCCGGTCCGTGGCGCCCTCGCACACGGCCGTCGACGGCGACGCGTTCGTCGCCGCGGCCACCGGGACGGTCGATGCCGAGGCCGCCGTCGTGCGCAACCTGGCGGTGGCGGTGGTGAGCGAGGCGGTGCTCACGCTGGCCGAGCCCGCACGGTGAGCCCGGAGGGCACCGGCGGTAACGTTGCCGCAATGGTGCGCCCCGCCGTCGCCGCAGCCCGCCCGGGACCGACGCGTTGATGCTGCGCGCCCGCACCTCCGACGTCGAGAGCACGCGGTCGCTCGCCGCCGCCATCGCCGCCGTCGCCGCATCGGGCGACCTGATCCTGCTCGCCGGCGAGCTGGGCGCCGGCAAGACGGCGTTCGTGCAGGGCTTCGGCGCCGGCCTGGGCGTCGACGGCGCCATCACCAGTCCCACCTTCACGCTCGCCCACCAGTACGAGGGCCGGCTGCCGATGCACCACCTCGACGTGTACCGGCTCGAGCGCTTCGCCGAGATGGACGACATCGGCGTCTCCGAGCTCCTCGACGGCGGCGGCGTCGTCCTCATCGAGTGGGGCGACGCCGTGGCCCCCGCCCTCCCCAAGGACTACCTCGAGATCACGCTCACCTACGGCGAGGGCGACGACGAGCGCCAGCTCGAGCTGCGCTGCGTGGGCAGCCGCTGGACGGCGCGCGAGCGGGTGCTCGCCGAGCAGCTCGAGCCCTGGAAGGCCGCCTGATGCTCATCCTCGGGATCTCCACCTCCACCAAGCAGGTGGGTGCCGCCATCGGCGGCCACGAGGGCGTCCTCGCCTCGTCGCACTCCGCACGCGGCAAGCGCCACGCCGAGAACCTGGCGCCGGCCATCGACTTCGTCCGCCGCCAGGCGCGCATCGAGATGGCCGACATCTCGGCCGTCGCGGTCGACGTCGGACCCGGCCTGTTCACCGGCCTCCGCGTCGGCATCGCGGCCGCCAAGGCGGTGGCCCACGCGCTGCGGGTGCCGATGATCGGCATCGCCAGCCTCGACCTGCTCGCCTGGCCGGTCCGGCACACCTCCCGCGAGATCGTCGCGGTCATCGACGCCCGGCGCGGCGAGGTCTTCTACGCCCGGTACCGGCCCACGCCCGGCGGCGTGCAGCGCCTCACCGACCCCATCGTCGCCACCCCCGACGACCTCCGCGCCGACCTCGAGGCCAACGACTTCGACTACCTGGTCGTGGGCGACGGCGGCCTGCGCTACGCCGACGAGCTCGACGGCCTCGTGGGCCTCGAGGTCGCCGAGCAGCACCTCGCCTACCCGAGCGCGGCGTCGCTGGTGCAGCTGGCCCACGCCAAGGCGATCCGCGAGGACTTCGTCCAGCCCTGGCAGCTGGCGCCGCTGTACCTGCGCCCGCCGGACGCCGAGATCAACTGGAGCACCCGCGAGGGCCTGGCGCCGGGCGAGGCGCGCTGACCATGGTCATGCAGGAGCGCGACCAGCAGCGGACCGCCTCGGCGCCCGTGCGCGTCGGGCCCATGCGCCGCCGCCACCTCCGCGGGGTGCTGCGCATCGAGGAGCAGGTGAACCCGCGGCCGTGGTCGCTCAGCCTGTTCATGTCCGAGCTGCGGTACACCGAGTCCCGGGCGTACCTGGTCGCCCGCATCGGCACCGAGATCGTCGGCTACGCCGGGCTCATGCTGGTGGCCGGCGACGGCCACGTCACCAACGTCGGCGTCGACCCCGACCACCGGCGTCAGGGCATCGCCACCCGCCTCATGCTCGAGCTCACCCGCCGAGCCCTCGAGGAGGGCGCCGAGGCGCTCACGCTCGAGGTCCGCATGTCCAACACCGGCGCCCAGGAGCTGTACCGGCGCTTCGGCTTCGTCCCGGCCGGGGTGCGCAAGGGCTACTACTCCGACGCCAACGAGGACGCCCTCATCATGTGGGCCACCGACATCGACACCCCCGCGTACCGGGCCCGCCTGCACGAGATCGAGCAGGCGCTGCCCACGCCCACCATCCGGGAGGCCACGTGACCGACCGCGCCAGCCGCGACCTCGCCGCCGTGCACACCGTGCTCGGCATCGAGAGCTCCTGCGACGAGACCGCCGCCGCCGTCGTGCGCGACGGTCGCCTGCAGCTCTCGTCGGTGATCTCCAGCCAGGTCGACCGCCACGCCCGCTACGGCGGCGTCGTGCCCGAGATCGCCTCCCGCGCCCACGTCGAGATGCTGAACCCGGTGATCGCCGAGGCCGTCGTCCAGGCCGGCATCGCCGACGACGAGATCGACGCCGTCGCCGCCACCTACGGCCCGGGCCTCGTGGGCTCGCTGCTCGTCGGCGTGTCCGCGGCCAAGGCGCTCGCCCTCGTCTGGGACGTGCCCTTCATCGCCGTCAACCACCTCGAGGCCCACCTCTACGCGGCGATGCTCGAAGACCCCACCTTCGAGCTGCCGGTGGTCGTGCTGCTCGTCTCCGGCGGCCACACGATGATCGTCCACTGGGAGGACCACGGCCGGTACAAGGTGCTCGGCGGCACCATCGACGACGCCGCCGGCGAGGCCTACGACAAGGTCGCCCGGTACCTCGGCCTCGGCTACCCGGGAGGCCCGGTCATCGACCGCATCAGCCTCGACGGCGACCCCGAGGCGATCGCCTTCCCGCGGGCCCTGCCCGACCGGCCCTACGACTTCTCGTTCTCCGGGCTGAAGACCGCTGTCGTCAACCACGTCCGCAAGCACCCCGACGTCACCGCCGAGGACGTCGCCGCCTCGTTCCAGGAGGCGGTCGTCGACGTGCTCGTCACGAAGACGCGGCGGGCCGCCGCCGACGTGGGCGCGAAGGGCATCTGCATCGGCGGCGGGGTGGCGGCGAACTCCCGGCTGCGCGAACAGATCCTCACCGCGTGCGCCGACGACGGGCTGGCCGCCTACCTGCCCGACCGGGCGAACTGCACGGACAACGCCGCGATGGTGGCCGCGGCCGGGTGGTGGCGCCTGCAGCGCGAGGGGGAGTCGCCCCTCGACACCGGCGCCGACCCCGGCCTCGGACTCGGCGCGGCCTGACGCCCCCTACGGGGTCGGGCGGGGGCCGGCGGGCCCGGGCGTGCCCGGATCGCTCGGCCCGGTGGACCCGGCAGGGCCGTCGTCGCCGCCGTCGTCCTTGGTCTTCTCGAGCGTCTCGTCGACCTTCGCGTTGAGCTTGTCCAGCTTGTCGCGGTACTTGCCCTTGGTCTTCTGGTCGATCGTGTCGGTGGCCTTGTCGACGGCGCCGCTGATCTTGTCGGCGTTCTTGCCGACCGCCGCCTTCGCCTTGTCGATGTTCTCCTTCGAGGCGAGCTTCTTGGCCTTGTCGAGCAGTCCCACGGGACCTCCTTGTGTCGGAGCTGGCAGCCCCACCCTTACCCATCCGGGCGCAGGGGTACCGTCGCCATCGTGCCCCTCGACATCGACGACGTCGACCTCGAGTCTCTGATCCTCGCCCGGAACGACACCCACCCCGACGGCGACTGGTGGTTCGACCCCCGGAAGGGCACGAGCCTGTACCACGGCCTCGACGACGACTCCGACCTGGCCGAGCTGATCGACGGCGTCCACGTGCTCATCCCCCGGGCACCGCAGCCCCGGGAGGACGTCGAGGACTTCCTCGCCTCCGAAGAGCTCGCCGAGCTCGGCGACGACGTCGTGGTCCGCCTCCACCAGGCGGCGCGGGGCCGGGGCGGCCTGCGGCGGTTCCGGGAGGTCGTGGCCCGCAGCGAGGCCGGCGACGCATGGACCCGCTTCACGATGCGGCGGGAAGCCGTGCGGGCCATCGACTGGCTGGTGGGGCGCGACCTGGTCGAGCCGGCGTCGGCGCAGCGGCGACGGGCCGAGCTCGCACGTGGTGAACCGACCAGGGGAGCGGGGTAGGGATGGCAGATCGCGAGCCACCGAGGAGCGCCATGACCGACGACGTCGCCGAGGCCCAGGACCCCACGGGCATCCTGCCCGTGATGCGGCCGGTCCTCGCCGACCTGCTCGAGGGGGAACCCGCCGTCCCTCTCGCCTACCTGGTCGTGCTCACCGGCCCGGCCCGGGGCATGACCCTCGTGGTCGACACCCTCCCGATCGAGGTCGGGCGGTCGCCCGAGGCCGACCTGGTCCTCCCCGACGACACGGTGTCCCGCCGCCACGCCGTGCTCCGCGGCGACCGCAGCGCCATCGAGGTCGAGGACCTGGGCTCCTCGAACGGCACCTCCATCAACGGCAACCCCATGGTGGGCGCGCTCACGCTGCTCGACGGTGATCTGGTCACGTTCGGCTCGGCCACCCTGCTGGTGAAGCGGGTGGGCTAGCAGTCTCGTGTTGCGAGTGCCAGCCGCGTTGGTTACCGTTAGCACTCGTCCGAATCGAGTGCTAACCGCGTCACCATGGAGGCGCCACCGATGAACCTGCAGCCCCTCGAGGATCGCATCGTCGTCCGTCCGAGCGAGTCCGAGGAGACCACGGCCAGCGGCCTGGTCATCCCCGACACCGCCAAGGAGAAGCCGCAGCAGGGCGAGGTCCTGGCTGTCGGCCCCGGCAAGCGGTCCGAGCAGACCGGCGAGCTCATCCCCGTCGACGTCAAGGTCGGCGACACGGTCGTCTACAGCAAGTACGGGGGCACCGAGATCGCCTCCGGCGGCGAGGACCTCCTCATCCTCAACGCCCGCGACGTCCTCGCCATCGTCAAGTAAGGGAAGCGACTCAACATGGCAAAGATCCTGAAGTTCGGCGACGACGCGCGCCGCTCCCTGGAGGCCGGCGTGAACCGCCTGGCCGACTCGGTCCGCGTCACCATCGGCCCCAAGGGCCGCAACGTGGTGCTCGAGAAGAAGTTCGGCGCTCCGACCATCACGAACGACGGCGTCTCCATCGCCCGTGAGGTCGAGCTCGAGGACCCCTTCGAGAACATGGGCGCCCAGCTGGTGAAGGAGGTGGCCACCAAGACCAACGACATCGCTGGCGACGGCACCACCACCGCCACCGTGCTCGCCCAG
>DASTYO010000055.1:0-23084 GCA_035764875.1 Acidimicrobiales bacterium
CGAGCACGATCGCCTCGGCCATCGGGCGACCGACGCGGGGCCCACGCCCCGCCGCCGCCCCGTCGTCGTCCGCCGGCCGTGACGTGGCGAGCATCGGACCGCCGCTGCCGAGCGCCTGCTCCTCACCCTCGGCGTCGACCGCCCGGTCACCGCCCTCGCCCGACGCCCCGGGCTCGGCCTTCCCGGCCTTGGCGCCCTTCCCGGCCTTGCCGGCCTTGCCCGGCCCCTCCCGACCGTCTTCGGGTGCGCCACCCGTCGTCGGGGCATCGCCCGGGGAAGGAGCCGTGCCGTCGGCATCGGGGCCGGTCGGCGCCAGGTCACCCGGAGACGGGCGGCCGTCCGGCGCCGGCACCGCCTCGGGTGCTGCGGCCTCGGCGGCCCGCTCCGCCGCCTCCTGGGCTCGCCGCCGAGCCCGGCCCACGGCGGCGTCGGCCTCGGCCTGCACCGCAAGCGCCTGCGCGTGGTCCTTCCGCGTCGCCCGGACGTCCTTCTTCATCGAGCGCGACGCCTCGTAGAGCAGGAACTCGGCCTCCTGCAGGCCTTCGAGGTGCGCGGTGGCCACCACGATGCGGGCCCGCAGCTCCGACGCACGCTCCATCGGCAGCTCGGGCAGCGGCCGGTCGAGGGCGGCGACGGTGACGGCGTCGAGGTCGACGCCCCGGTACCCGAGGGCGACGAGGTCGACGCCGGCCACGTCGGGGAAGGCGGGGCTGGCGGGCGCCGGCGCGGCGACGGGCTCGGCCGCCGCCGCCCGGGCCCGGTCGACCGCGCCGAGGGCCCCGAGGTCGGCGGTGGGCCCCACGAGGACGCCCATGGCGACCACCGTGGCGGCGGCACCGGCGAGCATCTGGGTCCGCCGGGCGTGGAGCCGGCGGATCGGGGCGTGCGGGCGGGAGCGGAACAGGTGCATGCGGCGAGGTGGGGGGGCGGCGGCGCGCGCACCCAGGCCACGCCGGCCGCGACGCCGCACCGCCGGCTCGAGCACGCGCCACCACGGCGCGGACGGCCCACGGTGAGCATCTCCGCCAGGCCGATCGGCCGGGATCCGCTCGCCTCCGAGTCTTGTTACAGCGGGCGAAACCCTATGGAAACCAAGCCGTCAGGACGGGGCATCGACGCCCCTGTTGGCCGTCTGTTGACCTCCCTGGGAGCCGGATGGGCCGGATGCGTCAGGCCCGCCTGGTGCATCTGCACCAGCGGCCACGTCTCACAGGTAGAGACCGGTGCTTCCCTCGTCCTCGAGGCGCTCGGCGGCCACGGCGTGGATGTCGCGCTCCCGCAGGATGATGTAGTCGTGGCCCCGCACCTCGACCTCGTAGCGGTCCTCGGGGTTGAACAGGACGCGGTCGCCGATCTCCATGTTGCGGACGTTGGCGCCGGTGGCCACGACGCGGGCCCACGCCAGGCGCTTGCCCATCTGGGCGGTGGCGGGGATGAGGATGCCGCCGGTGGACTTGCGCTCGCCCTCGGCCCGGTCGATCTCGACCAGGATCCGGTCGTTCAGCATCTTGATGGGGAGCTTGTCGCCGGGCTGGCTCGACTCGGTCATGGAGGGTCGACGCTACCGTGCCCCGAATGGCCGACCGAAGTGCGCCGAGCCGGGTCACCACCGCCGACGGCGTCGACATCGAGCTGGCGTGGAGCCCCGCCGCCGAGCCCCGGGCGGCGGCCGTCGTCACCCACCCGCACCCGCTGATGGGCGGCGACATGCACAACCCGGTCCCCGCCGGCGTCGCCAGGGGTCTGGCCGAGGTGGGCGTCACCGCCGTGCGGCTCAGCTTCCGGGGCGCGGGCGGCAGCAGTGGGGAGCACGGGGGCGGCGAGGCCGAGCGAGCCGACGTCGCCGCTGCCGTCGACGCGCTGGTGGACGCGCTCCCCGGCGTACCGGTGGTGGGCGTCGGGTACTCCTTCGGGGCCGACGTCCTGCTCGGCACCGAGCACCCGGCGCTGGCCGGCGTGGTGGCCGTGGCCCCGCCGCTGCGGGTGCTCCCGGCCGACGCGATGGCGGCGCTGCGGGGCGGCGTCCCCACGCTGGTGCTCACGCCGGCCCACGACCAGTTCTGCAGCCCCGAGCAGGCTCGCCTGGTCACGAGCACGTGGGCGATGACAGCCGTCGAGGAGGTCGCGGGCTGCGACCACTTCCTCGCCGGCGGCGTCCAGCGGGTGGTCGACCGGGTCGTGCGCTTCGTCGACGACCTGGCCTGACCGGCGTTCCGGGACGCGCCCCACGCCTCCAGAGGCGTGTCCCGCGTCCCAGAACGTGTGGTGGAGGCAGCGACGGGAATCGAACCCGTGTAGAGGGATTTGCAGTCCCTTGCCTGAGCCACTCGGCCACGCTGCCAGGGGTCGGTCACCCTAGCGGACCACCGGTAGCGTCTTGCCATGGCTCGAACGCCGGCGCCGCCCGGCCCGCCGCCGCCGCACTACCGCCCGCCGGGGACGCCGGGGCCGCCGTCGGGCGCCCTGCTGCCGAGCCCGCAGGCCTCGCCGAGCGCCGCGGCGAGCGGCCCGGGAGGCATCGGGCCGGGCGCCGCCACCGCCGTGGCGCTGGTCGCCCTCCTCGTCGGGATCGTGGCCGGCTTCTTCATCGGCCGGGCCTACGACGACGCCGACGACACCTCGCTCGGACCGGTGCCCACGACGGCGCCCGACCCGGCACCCAGCACCAGTCGCCCGCCCGGCGACACGATCCCCCAGCAGCCGCCGGCGGCGCCGTCCCCACCGGCCACCGACCTGCCCGCCGCCACCATCGGCTCGCTCGATGACCCGGTGCCGGCGGGCCAGGCCTACGTGCTCGGGCTGTACGAGATCGAGGTGGTGGGCGTCGACCGGGACGCCGCGCAGGCGCTGGCCGAGCACTCGGCGGCGAACCCGGCGCCGCCCGACGGGAAGCGCCACGTGCTCGTCGAGCTGGCCGTGCGCTTCACCGACCCGGCCGGGCTCGGCAACCCGGGGTCCATCCCGTTCTTCGTGTCCGACGGCTCGGCCGAGTGGTTCGGCTTCGACGCCAGCTGCGGCCAGCTGCCCCGTCCGCTCGCCGAAGCGGGGCTCATCGAGCAGGGCGACGAGGCCCGCGGCCAGGTGTGCTTCACGGTGCCCGCCGACGTGGTCGACGACCTCGCCCTCGGCACCGAGAGCTTCGCCGGCCCGCTCTACTTCGCCCTCCCCTGAACCACGGCGCCAGGGCCGAGCACGCCCCGCCGCCCATCGGGGATGATGGGGTGGTGGAACGTCGACGGCTCGGCCGAACCGATCACCGCTCCAGCGTCGCCATCCTCGGCTGCGCCGCCTTCGGGTCGGCCACGCCCGAGCAGACGGCGGCGTCGTTCGAGGAGGCGCTGCGCCGCGGCGTGAACCACGTCGACGTCGCCCCGTCCTACGGCGACGCCGAGGCCAACCTCGGTCCGCTGCTCCCCCACCATCGAGACGAGCTCTTCGTCGCCTGCAAGACCCACCGCCGCAACGCCGACGGGGTCCGAGCGCAGCTCGTCAACAGCCTCCGGACCTTGCAGGTCGACCGCTTCGACCTGTACCAGGTGCACGGCGTCACCGACGTCGACGACCTCGACTCGCGCGCCGACGCCGTCGAGACCGTCCTCGCCGCCCGCGACGAGGGGCTGACCCGGTTCGTCGGCATCACCGGCCACGACCTCGGCACGGCGCGCGCCCAGCTGGTGGCGCTCCAGCGCTGGGACCTCGACACCGTGATGTTCCCCCTGTCGCCCCGCCTGTGGTCCGAGGATCGCTACCGCGAGGACGTGGAGGCGCTGCTCGCCCACTGCGAGCGCCACGACGTGGGCGTGCAGGTGATCAAGGCGGTGTCGTGGCGTCCGTGGGGCGACGGCGAGCGGGCGCTCGACACCTGGTACGAGCCCCACGTCGACCCGGCCACGATCGCTCGCGGCGTCGACTTCGTCCTGTCGACGCCCGGGGTGCACTGCCTCGCGACCCCCGGCGACCGGCGGCTGCTCGACGACGTGCTCGACGCCGCCGAGCGGACCGGAGCGGTCTCCGACGGCCGGCGCCAGGCGATGGTGCAGGAGGCCGCCGGGGACCCCCTGATCTTCCCGCTGTCGACGCACGCGCCACGCCGCGCCTGAGCCACTCGCGGCGGCGTCCGGCGATGGCGGGCGGCGCCCGGAGCCGGGGCTACGCTCCCCCGCCATGCAGATCGCCGTGGTGTACGCCAGCCGCACCGGGAACACACGCCGGGCCGCCGAGCTGATCGGCGCCGCCATCGAGTCCCGGGGCCACACGGTCTCCGTCCAGCCCGTCGACGCCCTCGACTTCAAGGCGCTCGCCGACGCCGACCTGGTCGTGCTCGGCACGTGGGTGGCCGGCCACTTCGTGATCGGCCAGAAGCCCGGCGACGCCCGCCGCCTCGCCCGGATCCCCAAGCTCACCGGCAAGCCGGTGGCGATCTTCCTGACCTACGCCATCAACCCGGGCCGGGCGCTCAGCAAGCTCGAGGCGGCGCTCACCCGCGAGGGCGCCGACGTCGTGGGCGGCTACGCCTGGAAGCGCACCGCGCTGCCCGCCGGGGTCGAGGACTTCGTCGACGGCGTCCTCTCCGCGGTGAAGCCCGCCTCGGCGTGAGCTCGTCCGGCGACGACGCCACGGTCGAGCCGCCCGCCTGGTTCCGGCGAGCGCTGGCCCACGAGCCGGAGGTCCACCGGGTCTCCTGCGAGGGCGTCGACATCTCGTACCTCGCGTGGGGCCGCCTCGGCGCGCCCGGCCTGGTGTTCGTGCACGGCGGCGCGGCCCACGCCCACTGGTGGAGCTTCCTCGTCCCGCTGCTCGCCGACTCCTACCGCATCGCCGCCATGGACCTGTCGGGGCACGGCGACAGCGACCGTCGCGAGGCCTACCCGCTGTCGAGCTGGTCGGCCGAGATCATGGCCGTGGCCGACGACCTCGGGGCGTCCGGCCCGCCGGTGGTCGTGGGGCACTCGATGGGCGGCTTCGTCGCCATCGGCACCGGCGCCGTGTACGGGGCCGACCTGGCCGGCCTGGTGATCCTCGATTCGCCGGTCACCGCCCCCGATCCGGAGATCGACGCGGCCCGGGGCGGCAAGGTGTTCGGCCCGCTGCGCGTGTACCCCGACCTCGAGTCCGGCCTGGCCCGGTTCCGCACCGTTCCCGAGCAGGCGCACTACCTGCCGTACGTGATCGACCACGTCGCCCGGCACTCGCTGCGACCGGTGGAGGGCGGGTGGTCGTGGAAGTACGACCCCGAGATCTTCGTGCCCACCCGCTCCGAGGCCCGCGACCTGCTCCAGCGGGTGCAGTGCCGGGTGGCGCTGTTCCGGGCCGAGCACGGCCTGGTCACCCCCGAGATCGGCGACTACATGTACGAGTGCCTGGGCCGGGTGGCCCCGGTGGTGGAGATCCCGGAGGCCGGTCACCACCTCATGCTCGATCAGCCGCTGCTGCTGCTCACCGCCCTGCGCACCCTGCTGGCGGACTGGGAGCACTCCTCGCCGCTGACCCGCTGACCGCTGACCGCCCGACGCCCGGCGGACTGGCGGCACGGTCCGGAACGCGACGGACGGGAGCCCGTGGGCTCCCGTCTTCGTCGTCTGGAGCGGGCGACCGGGATCGAACCGGCGACCTCAACCTTGGCAAGGTTGCGCTCTAGCCAGCTGAGCTACGCCCGCAGGGAGCGGTCACCATAGCAAGGCGACCGGCCGGTGCGGAATCCGCGCGCCGGGTCGGCGTGCGGAATGCGTCACGCCTCGTCCTTGGGCCGCAGGTCGACGGTGAGGGTGAGGATGCCGTCCTCGATCGTCCCCCTGGCGTCGCCGATGATGGCGTAGTCCATGAAGTCGACCTTGGCCTGCTCGATGAAGCGGGTGCGCTCCTCGCCGGCCACGGGCGGCAGGTTCCGCTTCTTCACGGCGGCGGCCCGCTCCTTGAAGCGGGCGATCATCGCGTCGACGTCGAAGGTGTCGGCCATGGGGCAAACCTACCGAGGCCCCTCCCGGCCGCGGAACACCCGCAGGGTCAGCTGGTGGCCTCCGGCCGGGTGCGCATCCAGTAGCGCACGGTCCATGCCCCGATGAGGAGCGCGACCGCGACCAGGCCGGCGACGATGAGCCAGACCTGGGCCTCCTCCGAGATGCCGTCGTCGGCGGCGACCTCGACCACGGTGGTGGAGGTCGTGGTGGTCGACTCCGAGCCCTCCGAGCCGTCGCCGCTCACCAGCAGGTCGCGGCCGGTCGTGGTGGTCTCCTCCACCGCCTCGTCCTCGGCCTCGGTGTCGTCGGTGACGTCGTCGGGCACGACCTCGTCGTCGTCCTGGGCCACCGCCTCGTCATCGGTGCTGTCGCCCGACGACCCGGACGATCCCGACGACGTGGTGGTGGACTGCACGGTGGTCGTGGGCGCCACCTCGGTGGTCGTCGTCGTGACGACCGTCGTGGTGGTGGTCTCGTCCGGCTCGGTGGTGGTCGGCAGGAGCGTGGGGTCCGGGTCCTCCTGGGCACGCGCTCCGGGCGCGCCGCTCACGAGCAGCACCACGGCTGCGACGAGGGACACCAGCGCACGCCCGAGGGAGCGCTGCCGCCGCCGGGGGTGGGGCTCCGCCGGGGGTCGGGACATCGTCGCTCGAAACTACCGCAGGGTCGGCTCACGACCGCATCCCGAGCGCGTCAGCGCTGGTGCTGCGGGCAGCGGTACGTCGTGCGGCCACCGACCCGGAGGCGCTCCAGCGGGGCGCCTTCCCGCGGGCAGCTCGCGCCTGGCAGGCGAGCCTCCTGGAGGTCGCCCGTGTGGCTCCCGCCCCGGGCCATCAGATCGGCGACCGTGCGGCGGATCGTGGCCGCCAGCTCCGCGATCTCGTCCCCGGCCAGGTCGACGCACAGGCGCGCCGGGTCGATCCCGGCCCGCCACAGGGACTCGTCGACGAGGAGGTTGCCGAGGCCGGCGAGGCGCGACTGGTCGAGCAGCCGGGCCTTCACCGGCGCCCGGGATCCGGCGAGCGCGCCGGCGAGCTGCTCGGCCGTGACGGTGCTGGCTTCGGGGCCCAGACGGTCGGTCTCGGGGTCGAGCTGGAGGCCACCGAGCCGCCGCGGGTCGCGGATCCGCAGCTCGGTGCCGTCGGTGAAGGTCACCACGTAGCGGTCCCAGCCGGCGTCGTCGCCCTGGCCGCCGTAGAGCAGGCCCTCGATGGAGGCGGCGCCGTCGACGATCAGGCGGCCGGTCATGCCGAACCGCAGGCCGAGCACGGGCCCGTCGGTGGGGAGCAGGAGCAGCTTGCCGATGCGGTCGGTGCCCTCGACCGTGCGGCCGGCCAGCTCGGCCCGCACCGCGTCGGGATCGACGCCCCGCAGGCCGAGCGGATCGAGCACCGGGGCGTCGGCGATGGTCCGGCCGACGACCGCCTCCGCCTGGCGCCGGTAGGTCTCGACCTCGATCAGCTCGGGCACGCGGGCGCGGCTACAGCGCGGCGACGAGATCGGCGATCACGTCGTCGGGGTGCTCGAGGCCCACGGAGATGCGCAGCAGCCCCTCGGGGATGCCCATGGCGAGCCGCTCGTCGGGCGAGAGCGTGGCGGCCGACATCGAGGCCGGGTGCGTCACCAGCGTCTCGGGCCCGCCGAGCGACACGGCCGGGATGGCGAGCTCGACCTTCTCGACCAGCGCCATGCCGGCGTCGTAGCCACCGGCGAGGTCGGCGACCACGATCGAGCCGCCGCTGCGCATCTGGCGCATGGCCACGTCGTGCTGGGGGTGGCTCGGCAGGCCGGGGTAGCGCACCTCGGCGACGGCGGGGTGGGCTTCGAGTCGCTCGGCGAGGGCCAGGGCCGTCTCGCACTGCTGGCGCTGGCGGGCGTGCAGCGTGCGCAGGCCACGCAGGCCGAGGAACGCGTCGAAGGGCGAGGCGACGGCGCCGTGGACGACGTGGTGGGCCCACAGCACGTCGATGAGCTCGCGCTCGCCGGTGACCACGCCGAGGAGGGCGTCGTTGTGGCCGGCGATGGCCTTGGTGGCCGAGTGGAACACGAGGTCGATGCCGAAGTCGTGGGGGTTCTGCACGGCCGGCGACGCCATCGTCGAGTCGACGACGGTGAACGGGCCGACCAGCGCGCCGACGGCCTCGAGGTCGACGATGCCCATGGCCGGGTTGGCGGGCGTCTCCACCCACACGAGCTGGGTCGGCTTCTCCGCGACCGCGGCGCGCAAGGCGTCGGTGTCGAACGCGTCGACGAGGTCGACCTCGATGCCGAAGCGGTCGCAGGTGCGGGTGAGCAGCTGGGCGCTCACCGAGAACATCGACGACTGGGCGACGATGCGGTCGCCGGGCGAGCACATGGCGAACACGAGCGTGGAGGCGGCGCCCATCCCCGACCCGAACGCGATGCCGGCCTCGGCGCCCTCGATCTCGGCCACCGCGTCGGCGAAGGCCTGGACCGTCGGCGTGCCGTTGCGGGCGTAGAACTCGGTGGCCCGCGGCGTCGAGGCCATGCGGGCGCTGACCTCGAGGTCGCGCAGCTCGTAGGCGGTGGATGTCCAGATCGGGCTGGCGACGGACCCCTGGTTGGGGCCGCGGCCGCTGCTGATGGCCAGCGTCTCGCGGTGGGGCGGTGCCGGGTGGTCGGTCACGGGTGGCTCCTCGGGAGGGTGGAGGGGTCGTCGAGGAAGGGCACGAGCACGCTGCGCATCTCCTCGTGCTCGATGAGGAAGGCGTCGTGCCCGTGCGGGCTCTCGAGCTGGTGGTACTCCGCCGGCAGGCCCGCGGCCCGGGCGAGGGCGGCGATCTCGGCCGACTGGTGGGCCGGGTAGAGGATGTCGCTGCTCACGCCCACCGCCAGCACGGGGCAGCGGATGCGGGCCACCGCCTCCTCGACCGACCCGCGCCCGCGGGCGGTGTCGTGGAGGTCCATGGCCTTGGTGAGCACGAGGTAGCTGTTGGCGTCGAAGCGGCGCACGAGCTTGTCGCCGTGGTGCTCGAGGTAGCGCTCGACCTGGAACCGCTGCCACAGGTGGAACCCGTCGAGGGGCTCGACGAGCTCGCGGCCGAACCGGTCGGTGAACACGTCGTCGGAGCGGAAGGTGATCTGGGAGACCATGCGGGCGATCGCCAGCCCCTCGTGCGGGCCCTCCCCCGGTGCGGCGTCGTAGTAGTCGCCGTTGCGCCACGCCGGATCCATGCGGATGATGCGCCGGCCGGTGGACCACCAGCCGATCTGCTGCGCCGACGCGGCTGCGCACGACGCCACGACGGCGAGGGACCCCACCCGCTCCGGGTACATGATCGCCCACTCGAGGGCCTGCATCCCGCCCATCGAACCGCCCACGACCGTGTGCCAGCGGCGGATGCCGAGCTCGTTGGCGACGACCGCCTGGCTGCGGACCATGTCGCGCACCGACACGACGGGGAACCGGGAGCCGTACGGCAGGCCGTCGTCGGGGTGGGGCGAGGCGGGGCCGGTGGAGCCCTGGCAGCCGCCGAGCACGTTCACGCACACGACGAACCAGCGGTCGAGGTCGATGCCGGCGCCGTGCTGGATCAGCCCCTCCCACCAGCCGGGCGACAGGTGGCCGGGGCCGGCCGGGCCGGCCACGTGGCTGTCGCCGGTGAGGGCGTGGCAGACGAGGACGGCGTTGGAGGCGTCGTCGTCGAGCGTGCCGAAGGTCTCGTAGGCGACCACGGCGTCGCGCAGCAGGCCGCCGCCCTCGAGCGCGAACGGCCGGCCGGGGCTGAGCTCGACGAACCGGCGGCCGCCGGGGTGGTCGCCCGGCCGCCAGGCGCCGGTGGCCGGCAGCGTGCTGGGGTGCGCCCGGGGGGCGACGTCCGCGAGGGGGCGGACCGCGTCGTCGATCGTCATGTGGTCCACCTCCCTTCGGAGGACGGACACCCTCGACGCTTCGGGTTCGACCCGGACGCTTGGTTGCCCCTGCCGGGGCCGCATCCCCACCCGGAGGAGGGAGGCACCTTGGGTGTCCGATCCCAGGTTGCCGGACCCGGTCGCCCGGGCCGCTCGTGATGCTGCAGTGCGGCCGCAGTGTAGGGGCACCTCCGCCGCCGGCACACAACCGTTCGGCTTGTGAGCGTTCTCCCAGGAAGAGCCGGTTCACTGGTGGCATGGCCGAGACGGCAGCCGACGCCCCCACCGTGCTGGTCGTGGACGACGAGGTCTACATCCGCGACCTGGTGTCGAGCGCGCTGCGCATCGCCGGCATGACGCCGCTCACCGCCGCCGACGGCGACCGTGCCCTCGTCGTCGTCGAGGAGCAGCGGCCCGACCTGGTGGTGCTCGACGTCGGCCTGCCGGGCCGGGACGGCTTCGACGTGTGCCGCACGCTGCGCGACCGGGGCGACCAGGTGCCGGTGATCTTCCTCACCGCCCGGGACGCCAAGGAGGACATGCTCCAGGGGTTCACCAAGGGCGGCGACGACTACCTGACCAAGCCGTTCAGCCTCGACGAGCTGGTGGCGCGCGTGCGGGCCGTGCTGCGCCGGACCCGCCAGCAGCAGCCCGCTTCCCCGCCCGTCGCGCCGACGCTGTCGTACGCCGACCTCGTGCTCGACGAGGCCGGCATGCGCGTGACGCGGGGCGGCGACCCGGTCAGCCTGTCCCCCACCGAGTTCAAGCTGCTCCGGTTCCTGCTCCGCAACCGCGAGCAGGTGGTGTCGAAGGCCCAGATCCTCGACCACGTCTGGGAGTACGACTTCGACGGCAACGCCAGCGTGGTGGAGAACTACATCTCCTACCTGCGCAAGAAGGTCGACGACCGCGAGCCGAAGCTCCTCCACACCGTGCGGGGCTTCGGCTACGTCCTGCGGGTCGATCCGTGATCCGTCGCCGGCTGGTGCTGGCCATCGGCGCCGTGGTGGCCGCCGCGGTCGTGCTCGGCGGCTGGGCCGTGCTGGTGGTGCTGGAGGACCGGCTGGTCGACAACCTCGACGCCGACTTCCGCGACGGCACCCTGGCCGACGACGTGCGCGACGCCCTCGGCGGCGGTCGGGGGATGATGGGCGACCGCGACCGGCTCGACCCGGTGCGCGACGTCGCCGTGGTCGTCTACGGCACCACCGGCGACGTCGAGGCCGCCTACGCCGCGGGCCGGGTGGACGACCCCGCGCCGCTGCCCGACGCTGCCGGCCTCGATCCGGGCGAGGGACTGCAGACGGTCGGATCGGTGGGCCACGACCTGCGCTACCGGGCGGTCGCGCTCGCCACGCCCCAGGGGCAGCGGGTCGTGGTCGCCCGGTCGATGGCGACCATCGACCAGACGATCGACGACGCCCGGAACGTCCTGCTGGCCACCGGCGTCGTGGCCGTCGGGGTGATCGCCCTGCTGTCGTGGGTGGTGATCCGGCGGACCTTCGCGCCGATCGACCGGATGATCGCCACCGCAGACCGCATCGCCGCCGGCGACCTCCACGAGCGGACCCAGACCGGCGACGACCGGTCGGAGGTGGGCCGCCTCGGCACCGCCCTCGACACCATGCTCGACCGCATCGAGGAGGCCCTCACCGCCCGGTCGGCCTCCGAGGAGCGCATGCGCCGCTTCGTGGCCGAGGCGTCGCACGAGCTGCGCACCCCCCTGACCTCCGTGCGGGGGTACGCCGAGCTCTACCGGCAGGGCGGTCGGGACGACGAGACCGTGGCGACGAGCATGGCCCGCATCGAGGCCGAGGCGAGCCGGATGAGCCGGCTCGTCGAGGACCTGCTTCTGCTCGCCCGGATGGACCGGGCGCCGGACGTGCGGTCGGCGCCCGTCGACGTGGGTCGGGTCGCCGCCGAGGCCGTCGACGCGGTGCGGGTCGTCGACGGCGAGCGGACCTGGGACCTCGACGTGCCGGCCGGGCGGGAGGCCGTGGTGGAGGGAGACCCGGGCCAGCTCCGGCAGGTGCTCGACAACCTGCTCACCAACGCCCGGCTGCACACGCCGCCCGGCACCACGGTGCAGACCCGGGTGTCGGTCGCCGACGGCCGGGTGCGCGTGGAGGTGCGCGACGACGGTCCGGGCATCCCGGCAGCCGAGCGCGAGCGGGCGTTCGACCGGTTCTGGCGGTCGACCCGCACCGACGAGAACCCGGTGGCGGGCACCGGCCTCGGGCTGGCCATCGTGCGGTCCATCGCCCGGGCGCACGGGGGTGACGCCACGCTCGAGGAGCCGGTCGGGCACGGGACGGTGGTGGTCGTCGACCTTCCCGCGGTGGCGATCAGCGGCGAGGTCGTCGCTCCTGCCACCACGTCGTGAGCGCGGGGTCGTCGATCCCGTAGGCGGCGTCGGCCAGGGCGGCGAACGCCGTCGGGTCGCCACCGTGGCGGGTGAGGCAGCGGGCGGCCGCTGCCGCCTCGTCCCAGCGGGCGGCGTCCTCGGGCAGGGGCAGGTCGGCGAGCAGCGCCGCCGTGGGGCGGCAGGCGTCGGCGGACAGGGCGGTGCCCGCGCTCCGGCGGAGCAGCCAGGCACTGGCCGCCGGCGCGAGCAGGACGGCCAGGAGGTGCCAGACGCCGTCGGGGTCGACGGGTCGCACGCAGAGGACGGGCACGGAGCCGAGCAGCTCGCCGCCCGGGTCGGCGACCGCTTCGAGCACACGGGTCTGCGTGGCGACGAGCACCTTCGGGCCCGCCTGCACCTCGGCCCAGCGGGCGGCCCGGCCGGCGAGGCGGCCGACGTCGACCACCGGGCGGGTCCACCGCCGCCCGGCGAAGCGCTGCGGCCGGTCGAGGACGGTGAACGGGTCGACGGCGCCGGCGGTGACGAGCCGGGGGCGGTCGGGGCCGGGGCCGTCGGCGGCCTCCTCCGACACGGCATCGGCGAGCCCGTAGAACTCGTCCCGGAAGCCGGCGTGGACCGACGCGATGTCGCCGAGGGTCGTCGTGCCGCGGAGGTGGACGCGAGGTACGCCGGCGGCGTCGGCGAGCGGCGCCACCCAGTCGTTCGGTCCGGCCGGAGGTCGTGACGGATCCCGGCGCTGCAGGACCGGTGCACAGACGCTGACGCCGGCGTCGAACGCGCCGCCGTCGTCGACGATCGCATCGACCAGGTCCATGCAGCCGTCGAGCTGCCGGCGGATGGCGGCGGCGTCGCGGGCGGCGAGGAAGGACTGGGGCTGCACGAGGGCGACCCGGCCGTCGAGAAGCACCTGCTCGGACGCCTCGAGCACGAACAGCCAGGCCGGGTCGGTGTAGGCGCGCACGGCGTCGCCGTAGCGGGCCCGCAGCTGCGCCCGCCTCTCGGCATCGACGGTGGTGGCCGAGCGCAGCTGGCCGAGGAACGGCGGGTTGCCGACGACCGTCCCCGGCCGTTCGGGCATGCCGGTGCCGAGGAGCGCGTCGCCGACCCGGACCTGCTCGGTGAGCACCGTTCGGGAACCTCGCCGGGCGCCCCACCACCACAGCGCCGCCTCGGTGACCGCCACCGCGGTCGGGTCGACGTCGACGCCCCGCAGCGAGGCGAGCGCCTGCGCCGGCGTGCACCCGAGCGTGACCAGCCGGTCGGCGGCGGCCAACAGGAACACCCCGCCACCGCACGCCGGGTCGAGCACCGGGCCGCGCCGGGCTGCGGCGGTGTCGGGGATCGCCCGCTCGACGATCGCCTCCGCCAACCACGCCGGCGTGTACCACGCCCCTCGCCGGGTGCGGTCCTCGGCCGTGACCAGCTCCTCGTGCAGCGGCCCCAGCGCATCCGGACCGGGGAGCTGCGGGACGGCCGGGGCGTGCACCGGCGGCCGGCGCAGCAGCCGGAGCGCAGGGTCGGGCTCGAGCCCCTCGGCCCGCACGCCGGCGACGAACGCTGCGGCGAGGACCGGGGCGGCGTCGTCGAGCACCCGCCCATGGTGGCGGGCCGGCGCCGACGCCGGGCGGACCCGCCGTGCACCCGCCAGCCGCACCGGCCCGCCAGCCCGGGCAGCACGCCACGTCTCGTGTGCCTCCCAGCCCAAGCTGCGCGACAGAGACGTCAGCCCGGGCTGGGCACGACCTCGGACGTCGCTGTGGGCCCGAGCTGGGGAAGGTCGACATGGGCTCCGGTCGTCGAGAGGCGAGCTTCAGACGCGTCGGCGCTCGATCGCCTACCGTCGCAGTGACTTCCCCCGAACCCAGCAGCGCTCGCGGCGAGCGCGGGAAGGGGATGCACATGTCCATCGGTTGCAATGAAGCGGATGCGATCATCCATGGGCTCGGCCGGAAGCAGCACGGCGTCGTGCACCGGCGGCAGCTGTACGCGGCGTCGATCTCGAAGCGACAGATCGAAACCCGCTGCGACGCAGGGGCGCTGATCCGCATGGGACACGACGTCTTCGCGCTGGCGAGCGCGCCGGCCACCCACCTCCGCCAGTACAAGGCAGCCGAGCTCGCGGTGCCGGGTGCAGCGGTCTGCGGACTCGCGGCGGCGAAGCTGCTCGACCTCGGGGCCACACGCAGCGCCCCGGCCGAGATCGCCGTACCGCCGGGTGCCAACCACCGGTGCTCGTTCGCCAAGGTGCGACGTCGGTCCGACGTGGCGGTGACCGAGGTGAAGGGCATCCGCACCACCTCCGTCGCGCAGACGCTCGTCGACTTGTCGCTGCGGCTGCGGCTCGCTCGAGTCGAGGAGGTGTGGACGTCAGCGCTCATCCGCGACCGCTCGACGCTGGACGAACTCGAGGATCGGGTGGTCGCCGCGGAGGTGCAGCACCTCCGACATCGCGGGATCGCTCGGGCGCTGATCGATTCGCTGGTGCACGGCGTGGACCTGGCCGAGAGCGAGCTGGAGGCCCTGCTGTACGACCTTGCGGCGCGGGTGCCGGGAGTCCCGCCCCTCGTCCGCCAGATGCAGCTTCCCTGGTGGAAGGGCGGGAAGGGTCGGACCGATGTGGGCATCCCCGCCTGGCGGACGATCCTCGAGGCGGACGGACGGTCGTGGCATGCGCGCCTCGCGGACTTCGATGCCGACCGCATGCGCGACAACCTCGCGGCGGCGAACGGCTACATCGTGCTGCGCTTCGGCGCTGTGCAGCTCCGTCGGGCGCCCGAGCAGACGGTCGAGATCATCGCCGCGACCGGACGTCACCGCCGGACGGCGTAATCAGTGGGGGCTGATCGCCACCTCTGAAGTTGCGACCGGCCCGGGCTGGCGCGTCCACCCGCCAGCCCGGGCTGCGCGACCGTTCCCAGGTCGTGGGCAGCCCGGGCAGACCCGACCCGCCCGCCGGCGGCGGTCAGCGCTCGACGAAGCGGGCGGCCTTGCCGGAGGCCGCCGAGGGGACCTCGGCGACCTGGTGCAGGGTGACCGGGATGTGGGCGCCGGCGTCGGCGAGCGCCGCCGACAGGGCGGCCACGGCGGCGGGCTCGTCGAAGCCGTCGCGGGCGCCGGCGACGAGGACGTCGACGGCGTCGGGGCGGTGGACGACCTGCCAGGCGGCGACCGGCTGGCGGTCGAGGACCTGGGTGAACACGACGGGGTGCACCGTGGCGGCGCCGCCGGCGTGGGAGAACGTCAGCAGCTCCCGGGCCCGGCCGTCGACGACCAGGCGGGGGCTCCGCCGGCCACAGCAGCACGGGCGGTCGAGCAGGCGGACGGCGTCGTCGATGCGGTACCGGATGAGCGGGACGGTGCGGCTGTGGAGCACGGTGACGAGCACGGCGCCCTCGACCGCCTCGAGCACGACGTCGTCCGCGAGGACGTGCATCCCGTCGTGCGCATCGCACTCGGCGGCGATGAACCCGGCCTCGGTGGCCACGTACTGGTCGTGCGGCTCGACGGCCCACGCGGAGCGGATCCGCTCGCGGATGCCGGCGGTGAGCGGCTCTGCCCCGGAGAGCACCCGGCGGGGCGCGAGGTCGACGTCGCCGGCGAGCTGGGCGTCGGCCAGCCGGCCGAGCACCGAGGCGTACCCGTTGAGCACGGTGGGGCGCCAGCGCTGGAGCTGGTCGACGAGCTCGTCGAAGGGCGTGGTCGCGGGCAGGCGCAGCGTCGGGCGGCGGGGGTCGCTGAGCGTGGCGCCGACCTGGGACGACAGGTGCCAGCCGGCCGGCGAGGCGATGCGCGCGACCCGAGGGCGACCGGACTCGCCCCCCGTCCCGCCAGCGCCACCGGCGCCGACGATCGACTGGGCTCGGGCGGCGTTGGCGAGCTTGGCCGCCCACTCGTGCCGGTCGAAGGGCAGGAGCGCGGGCCGGCCGCCGCTGCCGCTGGACGCCCCGATCCAGTACCGGCCGAGGCGGGTGCCCGGCGGTGACGAGTCGACGTGGCGCTGCAGCGCCTCCCTTCGGAGCGCAGGGTCGGTCACCAGCTCGTCGAAGTGGTCGACCAGGTCGTCGCGGGTGAGCACGGGAAGCTCGGCGAGCGGCGCGCCCGCGAGCCCGGCCAGCCGCGCCCGGTACCAGGGCGAGTCCGCCGCCGCGTGGGACCGCAGGTCGGCGAGCGCTCGCGCAACGGGCGCCGGCCGGCGCAGCTCGCCGCGCAGCCCCACCAGGAGGCGGGCCTTGGTGAGGCGCCCGACGCCGGGCGGGGGTGACGTCACCGCCGCAGCTCCAGGTGCCGCACGAGCACGCCGGCGAACACCTGCTCGCGCACGAGCTCGTAGTGGTCGGCCAACCACACGTCCATCTCGGGGCGCAGGTACCAGTCGTCGGGCACCTCGTCCTCGTAGCGGACCAGCACGTACACCTGGTCGGGGTCGAGGGCACCCATGTCGGCGGGGTACCCGACCGCCATCTCGAGGTCGTACGCGTCGACGTAGTGGCGGACGACGTGGACGGCCCGCAGCGGGTCGGTCAGGATCAGATCGCCGGGAGCAGCCGTCTCGCCGACGGCGGCGACGGCCTCCCGCCACTCGTCGAACGGCGGCCGGTCGTACCAGTCCCACAGCCCCAGGACAGACACGACCACCAGGGCGCCGAGGGCGGCTGCGCCGGCCACCCGGGGAAGGGCGTCGACCGCTGCGGCAGCCACGAGCACGAGGCCGGGGATGACGACGATGAGGAAGCGGGCCTCGACGAGCGGCTTCGCGGTGACGCTGATGAGCACGGTCGCGACGGGCGGCACCACGAGCATGAGCAGCGGCAGCGCCGCCCGCCACGCGGCCATCGGGTCGGTGCGGTCGACCGCCCGCCGCAGGAGGACGACGAGCCCGACGGCGACGACCAGCCCGTACACCGCGAGCTGCAGGCGACCACCCCCGGCCAGCTCCCCCGCCGTGGCGTTGAGCTGCGTCGTCGACGGCTCCTCCACCCACTCCAGCGGATCACCCTCCCGGTTCACCAGGAACTCGGCCACGGGGAGCAGCAGCACGCCACCGAGCGCGCCTGCGCCCACGATGAGGCGACGCGGCAGCGGACGGAGCAGGCCGAGCGAGGCGGCGTGGGCCGCGAGCACGAGCACGGCGAAGAACTGCGTGTACACGGCGAGCACGCCGACCACCGCGTACGCGGCGATGCGCGCCGGCGTGGGCTCCTCGACGGCACGGACCAGCAGCACCGTGGCGGCCAGCGTCAGGAACAGCACGAGCGAGTACCCCCGCAGCTGCTGGCCCCACTCGATGACGAAGGGGTGGATGGCCAGCAGGGCCGTGGCCACGAGCGCCACCCGGACGCCGAGCAGCCGGCGCCCCAACACGAAGCAGAGCGGCACCGAGGCGACGGCGAACACGGCGGACAGCGCCCGCAGGGCGCCGTCGCCGTCCACGATGCGGAGCCAGCCGAGGACCAGCAGGTGGTACGTCGACTGGTTCAGCTCCCAGTTGGCGATGCGCCACAGCGCGTCGCCGAGCGGGCGGTCGACGGTGCCGATGGTGGACCCCTCGTCGAACCAGAGGCCCCGGTCGCCGATGCGGTACGCCACCAGGGCCGCGCACAGCACGGCGGCTCCGGCCACGGCGGCCCGCGCCCTCACGAGCACGTCGGCTCCTCGCCGCTCCCGTTACGTTCCCGTCCCGTGGAGGCCGCCGACGACGCGTACTGGGACGAGATCGCCGGCCAGGGAGATGCGCTCCCCGACGGCTGGCGCCGCCACGCCCGGGACGCGCACCTCGCCCTGCTCGAACGGTGGGTGGGTGCGCCGACGGGTCGCTGGCTCAAGACCGACCTGTTCGAGGAGCGGGACCGCACGCGGGCGCTGCTCCCGCGGCTGGCCTCGGCGACGTGGGTGGGCGCCGACCTGGCGCCCCTGACGGTGCGCGGTGCCGGCGTCGCCCGAGGCGTCGCGGCCGACGTGCGCAGGCTGCCCTTCCCCGACGGTGCGTTCGACGGCGTGCTGTCGACCTCGACGCTCGACCACTTCGAGCAGGCGAGGTCGATCGAGCTGGCGCTCGCCGAGCTGCGCCGGGTGCTCGCCCCGGGCGGGCGGCTGGTGCTGACCCTCGACAACCCCGACAACCCGCTGATCCGGCTCCGCAACGCGCTCCCCGACGGCATCGCCCGCCGCACCGGACTGGTGCCCTTCGCCGTCGGCGCCACGCTCGACGTCGACGACGGGTGCGCCGCGCTGCGCCGGCACGGCTTCGAGGTGCTCGACACCGCCCTGCTCCTCCACGCACCCCACGTCGTCGGCACGCGGCTGGCCCGCTTCGCCGCGTGGGAGCGCCACGCCCTGCCGCGGCTCGACCGGCTCGGCACCACTCGCGTCGCCCGGCGCACCGGCCACTTCGTCGCGTTCCTGGCGAGGGCGTCCGGGACCACCTAGACGTCCTTGGCGAGGTCGACGGCGCCGCGGCGGAACACTGCGAGCGAGGCGAGGAAGAAGGCGGCGCAGCCGAGCAGCGTGAGCACGTGGCGCAGCGGGTCGTCGACCGCACCCGCCCAGAGCACGTCGCGGTAGCCGGCCACGACGTGGCGCACGGGATCGAGCGAGGACACCTGCCGGACGAGGTCGCTCGTCATCCGCGGGTGGTACACGATGGGCACCAGGAAGAACCACACGGTGAGCAGGTTGTGCAGCACGTAGCGCAGGTCGCGGTTGAACACGTCGACGAGCGCCAGCAGCATCGCCAGCCCCGCCACGAGCAGCAGGGTGGACGCGACCGGCAGGGTGAGGACCGGCAGCAGCGCGAGGTCGAGTGGCACGTCGGTGCCCGCCACCACGGCCACGAAGGCGACCAGCAGCACGAGGAACGGCAGGGCCATGGCCGTGACCCGCGAGAGCGGGAGCAGCTGGTACGGCATGGGCGCCCGGCGCACCAGGTCCGGTTCGAAGGAGATGCTCTGCAGCGAGTCGTGCACCGCCTGGACGAGGAACGTCCACGGCAGCAGACCGCAGAACAGGTAGACGCCGTAGTGCTCGATGGAGACCTGGAACACCGAGCTGAACACGTAGCGGTAGAGCGCGAACAGGAACAGCGGCGCGCAGAACGGCCAGACGATGCCGAACACGGCGCGCTTGGCCCGCAGGCGGAGCTGGCGCTCGACGAGGGTGAGGTAGAGCTCGCGGTGGCGGGCGATCTCGCCGAGGCCGAGCACCGACCGCCGCAGGCTCGCGGTCGTGGCCGTCATCGGACGCCTCGCCGTCGGCGGGCGGCATCGGCGCGCGCCGAGGGGTCGAACAGGTTGCGATCGGCGGCCACCTCGGTGTCGGCGAGCCCCCGGCGGTCGAGGTGGTACGCCACCGCCTCCGCCGGCGCCCCCACGTAGGCCAGCTCGCCCCGCTCGAGCACGGCGACCTCGTCGGTGTGCTCGCGGATGAGGCTCATGTCGTGGGAGACGAACATCACCGCGCAGCCGCCGTCTCGGAGCTCGTCGATCCGCTGGAAGCACCGGCGCTGGAAGGCGTCGTCGCCCACGGCGAGGACCTCGTCGACCAGCAGCACATCCGGGCGCGAGCACACGACGAGCGAGAAGCCCAGGCGCAGGCCCATCCCCGCCGAGTAGCCGGCCAGCGGGGCGTCCACGGTGTCGGCGTCGAGGCCGCTGAACTCCACGATCTCGTCGAGGCGCTCGCGCACCTCGTGGCGGCGAAGTCCGAGCAGCACCCCGCCGATGAGCAGGTTCTCCCGGCCGGTGAGGTCGCGGTGGAACCCGGCCGACAGGTCGACGAGCGTGGCCAGGCGGCCGTGGGCCTCGACCCGTCCCCGCGTCGGTCGCAGCACGCCGGCCACGACCTGCAGCAGCGTGGTCTTGCCCGACCCGTTGCCGCCGATCACCCCGAGGCAGCTGCCGGCGGGGACGGTGAGGCTGACGTCGCGCAACGCCCAGTGCGGCGTGCCGCGCCGCCGCCACCCCAGCTTGCTGCGGCGGCGGTAGGCCTCCCAGAGCCCGTCGACGACGATGCGCGTGGGCACGGTGTCAGTCGTCCGCGGCCGCGACCGTCGGCACGCCGGCCGGCCGCTCGAGCCACTCGAGCGCGGGCGCGGCCCGCCCGCGCGACGGGACGAGCCCGCGCACCACGCCCACCCCGTACCAGACGTGCAGCAGGACCGTGAGCGACGCGGCGAGCGGCACCGTCGACAGCTGGCGCAGGGTGCGGGCGATCACCAGCGCGCTGGCCAGGACGGCCGCCGCGTACGCGGCGAGCGGCGCGAGGGCCAGCGGACCGGCCCACCACGCGAGCGGCAGTGCGACCAGCAGGTACGCCACGAGCGCCGACGGCGCCACGTAGGCGGGCCGGAGGCTCGACGGCTGCAGCAGCGTGACCTGCCCCCGCCCCCGCCCGTACTTGTGCATCTGCGCCAGGAAGCCGCGCAGCGTGGGGCGGCGCTCGTGGTACGCCACCAGGTCGGGGTCGTAGAACATCACGACGTGGTTGCGGGCCAGCTCGGTCAGCATGGCGTTCTCCTCGGCGCACACGAGGTCGTCCACGAAGGGCACCATCGCCGAGCGCCGCACCGCCAGGTTGCACAGGATGAAGAACCGCTCGTCGGCGTGGGTCGGCGGGTGGGCGCCGTAGCGCCGGCGCACCGGGCCGGAGCCGACCAGCGAGGCCAGCACGGCGCCTTGCACCGCCTGGAACCGGCTGCTGCCCGGCGGCGTGTCGTTCGGACCGCCGAAGACCGCGGCCTCCGGGTGCTGCGCGGCCAGCTCGTCGAGGCGGCGGAGGGCGTCGGGGCGCAGCGTGGCGTCGTCGTCGAGGAACAGCAGCAGGTCGCCGCTGGCCCGCTCGACCAGCAGGTTCCGGGCAGCGCCGGGCAGGGCCGAGGCGACGAACCCGACGATCGCCTCCGGGAAGTGGCTGCGCACCGCGTCGGCGACGTCGTGGTCCCCGTCGGAGCACACCAGCACCTCGAACGTCGGCGGATCGACCTGGGCCGCGACGCTGCGCAGGCAGTCGTGGAGCATCGGGATCCGCCGACCCGTGACGATGCAGACGCTGATCCGAGGTGTGCCGTCGCCGCCCATAGCGGCGCGCACAGTACCGCCGACGGGGTCCACCACCGTCGACCCGACCGGGCTTCGTCCGAGGATCCGCCACAACCGAGAAGGGTTGCCCTCCGCCGGCTCGGCCGTGCGTAACATGCGCCCCGCTCCCGGCGGGGAGCACGGGAGAGGCAGGCGAGCGAGGCGGGAGCGAGACAGGTGAAGAGCATCGTGATGGCCCGCCGAGCCGTCGGCGTGGCTCGGGGGATCCGCCGCCTCGTGCGCGACACGGTGTCGCTGGCGGAGGCGCAGGCGGTGGTGGCCGACGAGGTCGCCCGTCGCGACGAGCGCTTCCTCGAGTCGCTGGACGCGCTCGTGTGGCCGTTCCGTCGCAGCCCGATCAACCGGCTGCTCGTCGCCGCCGGCCTCGAGGCGGGCGACGTGCGCCAGCTCGTGCACCAGCGCGGGCTCGTCGGGGCGCTCGAGCACCTGCGCGACCTGGGCGTCCACGTGACCTACGAGGAGGCCCAGGGCCGGCACCCGGTCGTGCGGGGCAGCACGCGGTTCCACGTCGAGCCGGCGTCGTTCTTCAACCCGATCGTGCCCGCCGACTACATGGCCACCACCGGCGGCTCCCGGTCGAAGGGCACCCCGGTGGAGCTGTCGTTCCGGTGGCAGCGCCGCCAGGGCGTGCAACGAGTGCTCCAGCACGACCTGCTCGGCACGAGGGGCGTGCCCACGGCGGTGTGGCTGCCGGTGTTCCCCTCGGCCGCCGGCTACGGCGCCGTGATGAAGCAGGCCGCCGGCGGCAACACCCCCGAGCGGTGGTTCTCCCAGGTGCCGGTCGACCTGGCCGGCATCAGCGCCCACAAGCAGCTGGCCAACCGTGCGATCCCCGCGCTCAACGCGATGGCGCGCACCGGCCTGCCCTCGCCCGAGCACGCGCCCACGGCCGACCCCGAGCCGGTGGTCCGCTGGATGGTCGACGCCGTCGCCCGCGCCGGACGGGCGGCGATCGCCGGCTACGCCACCTCGATCACCGCGGCGGCGCGCTGGGCCACCGACCACGGCATCAGCCTCGACGGCGTGGTGGCGTTCCCGGCGAGCGAGCCCGTCACCTCCGGGAAGCTCGCCGCCATCCGGGCCAGCGGCATGCAGGCCCTCCCCGCCTACGCCTTCGTCCCGGAGGGCACGGTGGCCATCGGCTGCCCCTCCACCGCCGACGAGGAGTACCACCTGTGGGACCAGGATCTCGCCGTCATCACCCGCCGGCGCGACCGGGGCGACGGCACGCAGGTCGACGCGCTCTGCTGGACGAGCCTGGCCGTCGAGGCCCCCCGGGTCCTGGTCAACGTCGAGAACGACGACTTCGGCCGCCTCCACCACGACGTCTCCTGCGACTGCCCGCTCGGGGCGCTCGGCCTGCGCACCCACCTCGCCGACATCCGCGGCATGTCGAAGGTGGTCACCGGCGGCATCAGCATCGACGGGGCCACGTTCGACCACCTCTGCGAGGACGTGCTGCCCGCCCGCCTCGGCGGCGGGCCGGGCGACTACCAGTTCGTCGAGGACGACACCGGCGGCGCCACGGTCATCGAGCTGCGCATCCGCCCCGACGTCGGCGCCGTCGACGAGGAGCTCGCGCTCCGCCTCGTCCGTGACGCCATCGAGCAGGACGAGTTCGGCGTCCTCGCCAGCTCGGTGTGGGGCGACGACGGCCACGTGCGCATCGCCCGGCGCGACCCGCACGTCACCCGCGCCGGCAAGACGCTCGCCTACGAGCGCCTGTCCCCCACCACCCGCGCCGACACCGCGCCCTGAACCCCCGACCCCCCCCCAACCACCGAGAGAAGGACACCC
>DASTYO010000056.1:0-3573 GCA_035764875.1 Acidimicrobiales bacterium
GACCGCGAGCGCCTGCAGCTCCCCGACGACGTGCGCGTGGCGTCCGAGGTCGAGGTCCGCGGCGATGCGCTGCTCCACCACGACGAGGCGACGCTCCTCCAGGGCGACGGCCTGCGCGAGCGACGCCGGATGGTCGGCGAGCTCGGCGAGGGCCGGTCCGCGCCACAGGTCGAGCGCCTCGGCGAGCACCTCCCGGCCGGCGGCGGCGTCGCCGGCCGCCACGTGCTCGTGCCCGGCAGCCACCAGCGCTTCGAACCGCTCGAGGTCGACGGTGTGCCCGGCGAGGTCGAGCCGGTAGCCGGCGTCGTCGAGGACCAGGGGCGGTCCGCCGTGCTCGTCGAGCAGGCGTCGCAGCCGCGACACGTAGGTCTGCAGCGTCCCCGTCGCCGAGGCCGGCGGCTCCTCCCCCCAGATCGCCTCGGTCAGGGTGGCGACGTTGACGGGCCGGCCCCGCGCCGCGACCAGCGCGGCGAGGACGACGCGGGGCTGCCTTCCGCCCACGTCGACCGCCTGCCCGCTGTCGGTGCTGACCTCCAGCGGTCCGAGCACCGCGAACCGCACCAGTGCAGCGTAGACCCGCTCGACGGCCGCTGGACCTGCCGATCAAGCGGGCGTCGAGCGTGCGTCGAGCCGGGCGTGGGAGACCAGGAGCAACCACCGACCAGCGCCGTTCCCAGGAGGACCGCACGTGACCGCCATCGACCACACCACCCAGCCCGACGCCCCGCAGCCCGACGGGGGCGTCCCGACCGTCGAGCCCTACCGCATCGCCGAGGACACGTTCCTCATCCCCAACCTCGTCCCGGCCGAGCCGGGCACCTACGTGATGGTGAACAGCTTGGTGATCCTCGCCGAGGAACCCGTCATCGTCGACACCGGTGCGCCGCTGCACCGGGAGCAGTGGCTGGCCAACGTCTCCTCGGTCGTCGACCCCGCCGACGTGCGCTGGATCTTCCTGTCCCACGACGACGGCGACCACCTCGGCAACATGCACCCGATCCTCGAGCTGGCGCCGCAGGCCAAGGTCGTCGCCAACTTCTTCGCCAACGAGCGGGCCTACCTCGAGCCCGACCGCGCGCTGCCGCTCGACCGGCAGGTGTGGCTGGAGGAGGGCACGTCGTTCGACGCCGGCGACCGCCGCCTGCGCCTGTTCCGCCCGCCGATCTTCGACGGCCCCACCACCCGCGGCCTCTACGACGAGCGCTCCGGCGTCATGTGGGCGGTCGACTCCTTCGCCGCCCTCACGACCGGCGCCGTCTACGAGGCCCCGGACCTCCCGACCGACCTGTACGACGAGTCCTTCTCGCTGTTCAACAGCATGATCTCGCCCTGGCACCAGTGGCTGTCGCCCGAGGTCTACGGGCGGCACGCGGACTCGATCGAGGCCATCGCTCCCACGGCCATCGCCTCGGCCCACGGTCCGGTGCTCCGGGGGACGTTCATCCCGGGCGCGTTCGACCGGGTGCGTGCCCTCGCCGGCCAGCCCATCGTCCCGCCACCCGGCCAGGAGGCCCTCGACGCCCTCCTCGCCCACGCGCTCGTCGCCCCGGCTGACTGAGCCCCCGACCCACCACCAGGAAGGAACCAGCGATGAACAGCTCCACGACCCGAGGGCGCCTGCGCATCGGCGCCGCCGTCGCCCTCGCGCTCACCGTCCTCGCCGGACCGCTCGCCGCGACCGGGGCCGGCGCCGCACCCAAGCCCAAGGAGCCCGCCCTCACCGTCGACGGGACCGGGACGTGGGAGATCCGCGAGTGGATCGACGACGTCGTCGTGCGCGGGACCGGGTCCCTCACCTCCGGAGGGAAGACGACCGACGTGCTCCTCGCCGCGGTCGTCCAGACCGACGACCGCACGCTCCCCGCTCCGGGTGAGTGCGAGCGGGCCTTCGCCACGATGTCGGCCTACGGCGTCCGCGGCGTGGACCTGACGTTGATCGGCATCGGCGATGTCTGTGGCACCTGGGTGCAGCCCGGCGTGTCGATCGTGACCCACGTGTTCACCGGTCGCTACGAGGTCTACGGCAAGGAGACCATGCCGAAGCGGCTCGAGGGCACGGACGGCTGGTACGAGGTGCGCCTCGCCGAGGACGGCAGCGCCAGCGCCTCCGCCGTCGACACCTGACACCACGGATCGCGTTGCAGCGACCAGCCGGCCGCTCGCCATCAGGGCGAGCGGCCGGTGCCGCGCCAGGCCGTAGCATCCCGGCCGTGGCGAACGTCTTCATCACCGGCACCTCGTCCGGGATCGGCGAGGACGCGGCCCTGCGCCTCGACCGCCTCGGGCACCGGGTCTTCGCCGGCGTGCGGCAGGCGGCGGACGGCGAGCGCCTCGCCGCTCGTGCCTCCGATCGGTTGGTGCCGGTGATCTGCGACGTGGTCGACGAGGAGTCGGTGGAGGCGGCGGTCCGCCAGGTCGACGCGGCGACCGGGACAGCGGGCCTGCAGGGGCTGGTGAACAACGCGGGTGTCGCTCGGGCCGGCCCGCTCGAGCACCTGCCGCTCGACGAGTGGCGTTCGCAGCTGGACGTGAACGTCATCGGTCAGGTGGCGGTGACCCGCGCCGCCATCCCGCTGCTGCGTCGAGGTGGCGGCCGCATCTGCTTCGTCGGCTCGGTGTCGGGTCGGCTGGGGAGCGCGCTCATGGGGCCCTACGTCGGCTCGAAGTTCGCCATCGAGGGCATCGCGCAGTGCGTGCGCGAGGAGCTGCACCCGTGGGACATCGCCGTCTCCGTCGTCGAGCCGGGGCCGGTCAAGACCCCCATCTGGGAGAAGGGCCGCGCCTACGCCGCCGACCTGGAGGCCCGGCTGGGACCGGAGGCCTTGGCGCAGTACCGCGAGCAGGTCGAGGCGGCGAAGAAGGGCGTCGACACGAACGAGCGGATCGGCGTGCCGGCGGCCAAGGTGTCCGACGTCATCGTCCACGCCCTCTTCGATCCCAGGCCCAAGCACCGCTACCTGGTCGGCGCACCGGCCCGGATCGCCGGCCCGCTGACCCGCTTCCTGCCCGACAAGGCGCTCGGCCGCCTCATGCGGGCCATGGGTCCGTAGCGCAGCGCATCGCAGCCGTGAGATCGGCGCGGCGAGGTGCCGGTCGAACCATCACAGAACGGCACTCAGTCGGTGGCGGCCAAGACGGTTGCGAGCGCAGCCTCGGCACCGCCGAGTGCGAGGAACAACGGGTCAGGTCGGCCGATGCGCCGGAACGAGAGAACCCTGGACAGCGCTGCGGCGGCCCATCCTGCAGCGATCATCGGGCGCAACGCCCGGTCCACGCGTTCGTCTCCGGCCGCTCGGTGCATCAGGACACCGGCCATGCCGTACCACACCGCATAGAAGCTAAGTTCACTGTCCAAGCTGGCGAGTGCGACCTCCGGAAGCTGGTCTGACGCCTCTCGCCAGTCGAACGCGCGGACGCCTCTCGTACCGGTGGCGATCTGGCTCATCGCTGCAGCGACTGCGACCGTTCCGGCCACTCGCAGAGTGGCCTTCCGTGCGTTCATCGTCGAGCGCCGCCGAGCATCATCGTGCGAAACCTACCCACGGCCTCGAGGAGTACGCCGCCAACGGACGG
>DASTYO010000057.1:0-7153 GCA_035764875.1 Acidimicrobiales bacterium
CTCGTGCGAGGCGCGCTCGACGACATGCGCACGCAGGGCCGACGGGTCGTGCCCGTGTGCCCCTTCTTCGCCTCGTACATCGAGAAGCACCCCGAGTACCAGGACCTGGTCGACGAAGCGCTCACCGAGCGCCTGCGCGACACGGCCTGACCGGATCTGGCAGCGGCTGCGTCACGCGCTGGTGCGCAGCCGCTGCCACCCCTCCGCTCGTCGGTAGCGTGCGGCGCCATGGGCGAGGAGACGACCGCGAGCGACGCCGGGGGCAACGGGAAGGCCTACGCGGTCCCCGAGGGCAGCACCCGGGAGGAGACCTGGACCGGCCGCGACGGACGGTCCGTCACCTACACGGCTGAAGCCCGCTGGATGGCCCTGCGCGACGAGCAGGACGAGCCGGTCGCCGAGCTGTTCTCCGTGTCGTACGTGGCCGCCGAGGCGGCACCGGCACGCCCGGTGACGTTCGTGTTCAACGGCGGGCCGGGGGCGTCGTCGGCGTACCTCCACGTCGGCGCCCTCGGGCCGCGGCGGGTGGCCTTCGACGAGCAGGGGTTGCCCCTGCCCCCGCCCACCGCTCTCGTCGACAACGCCGAGTCCTGGTTGGGGTTCACCGACCTCGTCTTCGTCGACCCGGTCGGCACCGGCTTCAGCCGCATCATCCCGGACAAGGGGTCCGAGGGCGGCGACAAGGGTGAGCGCACGCCCCCCAAGGACGGTGCAGAGCGAGACCCCAAGGCGTTCTTCGGCGTGAACAAGGACCTCGACTCCCTGGTCGAGATGATGAAGCGGTGGCTGTCGGCCCACGACCGCTGGGCCTCGCCGGTGCTCGTGGCGGGCGAGTCCTACGGCGGCTTCCGGGCGGCGAAGCTGGCCCGGCTGGCGAACGAGCGCGGCATCGGCCTGAACGGCACCATCCTCATCTCGCCGGCGCTCGAGTTCGCCCTCCTCGACCGCTCCGACTACGACGTGCTGCCCTGGGTCGACCTCGTGCCGACCATGGCCCTCGCCGCCCACCACCACGGCCGAGGTCGGGCGTTCCCCACCGACGCCACCGTCGGCGCGGTGCGGGCCGGCGCCGAGGCGTTCGCCACCGGCCCCCTCGCCAGCGCCCTCATCCGGGGCGCCACCATGCCGGCGGACGAGCGCGCCGCGGTGGTGGCCCAGCTCGCCGACCTCATCGGGCTGCCGGTCGAGGTCGTCGACCGGCACGAGTGCCGCATCGACATGGCCCGCTTCGCCCGGGAGCTGCTCCGCGACGAGGGCAAGGTCGTCGGGCTCTACGACGCCACCGCCGTGGGCCGCGACCCGTTCCCCGACCGCGACGGGATGGCCTGGCCCGACCCCACCCTCAGCGGCATCGAGCGCGTGTTCAACGCCGGCATCAACGCCCGCCTGCGCACCGAGCTCGGCGTGGACACCGACCGCGAGTACCACCTGCTGTCGATGGCGGTGAACAAGGACTGGAAGATCGACTTCGACCGCCACGCCCTCGAGAGCCAGGTGGGTGCCAGCGACGACCTGCGGTACGGCATGGCCCTCAACCCGCACATGAAGGTGTTCCTCAGCCACGGCCTGTACGACATGGTGACCCCGTACTTCGCGTCCGAGCGCATCCGGAACCTGCTGCGGCTCGACGAGGCGACGGCCGCCTCGCTCACCGTGCAGCACTTCGCGGGCGGCCACATGTTCTACGCCTGGGAGCAGAGCCGGCTGGCGTTCCACGACGCCATCGCCGAGTTCTACGCCGGGGCGCTGTGAGTCAGGCGAGCGGTTTCTCGAAGAACCGGTCGGCGTAGGGGTTGTCGTTGTAGCGGGCGACCGGCAGGTACCCGGCCCGCTCGTACATGGCGATCGCCTCGGTGAGCGTGGCGTTCGTGTCGAGCCGCACCGTGCGATGCCCGAGCGCCCGGCACCGGTCCTCGAGCTCGGCGAGCAGCCGCCGGCCGAGCCCGGATCCCCGAGCCGAGGGCGCCACCCACATGCGCTTGATCTCGCCGGTGCCGTCCCCGATGGTCTGCACGCCCCCGCAGCCCACGACGTCGCCGCCGTGCCGGGCGAGCACGAACGCACCGGTGGGCGGCTCGAGCCGCTCGGCGTCCGCTTCCAGCGCGTCGCCGGGGTCGAACCCGCCCGGGAAGCGGGCATCGAGCTCGGCGAAGTAGGCCGCCATGGCGGTGACCGCCTCCTCGCTGCGGGGATCGACGACCTCGAACCCGGTCCCGAGCAGGCGGTCGAGCAGCCGCACCATGGGGACGAGGCGGTAGGGCTCGGGCCACACGGCGGTGCGGATGCCCGCCGCCTCGACCGGCTGGGCGCACACCGGCCCGACGCACACCGGCAGGACCGCGCCGGCGTTGCACGCGTCGACGACGTCGTCGAACAGGCCCTCGGCCAGGGCGACGTCGAGGAGGAAGCGCACGGCCGGCTGGCTCGTGAACGTGACGGCGTCGACCCGGCGCTCGGCGATGCGGCGCACCAGGTCGCGCACGGCATCGAGGTCGTCGGGCATCCGCCACCGGTACACGGGCACGGCTCGGACGTCGCGCGCCACGGCGTCCAGCTCGGCGGTGGATGGGTGGTCCTCCGGGTCGAAGAGCTGCACGACGAGCGACTCGTCGCCGATGCCCGGCTGGGAGGCGAGCCACCGGACCACCTCGGCCATCGACTCGTCCGGCGCCCGCCACACGACGTCGAGGCCGCGCTGGCGGCACGCCGACTGCGCCTTCGGCCCGCGGGCGACGACCCGGCTGCCGCCGAGCGCAGCCACCAGCGCTTCACCGAGCCCCCACTCGTCGGCCGCCTCGAACCACAGGCGCATGCCGAAGCCGGTGGTCGCCACGAGCCAGTCGGGTGGCGCGGCGACGACCGACTCGGTGGCGGCCCGCAGCGCGTCGTCGTCGCGCAGGTCGACCGTGTGCATGGTGGGCACGACGAGCACGTCGGCGCCCCGGCGGCGCAGCAGCTCCGCCTGCTCGTCGGCGCGCCGCTCGGCGGTGACGGCGACGGTGCGCCCGAGCAGGGAGGCGGTGGCCCCGGGCATCGGACGCTCAGCTCGCGCCGGTGCTGACCGCCTCGGCCCGCTGGCGGGTGTGGTGCAGGGGCACCTGCTTGACGACGATCACCACGTCGTCGGTGGGGACCGCGGGGAGCAGGGTTCCGACCAGCTGGTCGACGACGTCCTCGGCCCCTTGGCCGTGCAGCTCGGCCGCCGCGTCGGCGAGCCGCCGGAAGCCGACGTCGATGGACTCGCCCCTGCGCTCGATGAGCCCGTCGGAGTACAGGATGATGAGGTCGTCGAGGTCGAGGTGGCGGCTCGAGTCCTGGTAGCCGGGCTCGGGTGCGAGCCCGAGGGGCGCGCCGCCGACGTCGTCGAGCCACACCGGCCCGTCCCTGGTGACGACCAGCGGGTAGGGGTGGCCGGCTCGGGCGTACGTCATGTCGCCCACGGCGGGATCGACGACCATGCACACCGCGGTGGCGTTGAAGGCGCCCTCGACCGAGTGGGAGAAGCGGTGGAGGCCATCGAGCGTCTCGGCCGGCGAGAGCCCCTGGAGCAGCATGGCCCGCGCCGCGGCCCGCAGCTGCGACATGGCGGCCGCCGCGTCGAGGCCGTGCCCCACGCAGTCGCCGACCACCAGGCCGCGCTTGCCGTCCGGGAGCTGGATGACGTCGTACCAGTCGCCGCCGACGGCGAGGTTGCCGGTGGCGGGCAGGTAGCGGGCGGCCACCGTGCGGAAGTTGCTCGCCGGCTGGAGCATGGCCTGCTGGAGGGTGTCGCCGATGCGGCGGTACTCGTCGACCTCGATGGCGTGGCGGCGGGTGCGGTCGAGGGCGGCGCCGACCGTCGACGCGGCGAGCTCGACGAACTGCACGTACTCGCCGTCGAACGGTCGCAGCTCGTTGAGCGCGACCACCATGGCGCCGATGGCGTCACCGGAGGCCTCACCGCCGATGGGCAGGGTCACCTCGAGCACCGGCCGGTCGGACGGGACCAGCTGCACCTCGCCGTGCACGATCGCCGCGGCGTTGGCGATGGTGGGCGCCGCCGCCTGGTGCCGCCCTCGCCGGTTGGACGCGGCCAGGATGAGCTCGTCGTCGACCGCCAGGTAGATGTCGGCGCTCTGGATGGCGGGTCGCCACCGGGCCATGGCGGCGGTGGCCCGGAGGCAGACCTCGGTGACGCTCTTCGCCTTGGCCACCTCCGCGCCCAGGTCGGTGAGGCAGCTGAGGCGACGCTTCGACAGGACCGCCGAGGTGGTCTCGGTGACGATGTCGACCACGCCGATGACGTGCCCGTCGTCGTCGAGGATCGGGCTGTACGACCAGCGGAAGTAGCACTCCTCCGGGAAGCCGTTGCGGTGGATGACGAGCTGCTCGTCCTCCCACCAGCTCGGCTCGCCGGTCTGGTAGACGCGGTCGAAGTCCGGCCCGATGGTGTCCCAGATCTCCTGCCAGATCTCCGAGGCGGGTGCGCCGAGCGCCCGGGGGTGCTTCTGGGTCCCGAGGATCGGCACGTAGCCGTCGTTGTAGATCTTGATCATCTCCGGACCGGCCACGATGAGCATCGGGAACCGGGTGGAGAGGCAGGTGCGCACGGCGGCGCGCAGCTCGGCCGACCACTGCTCGGGCGGGCCGAGCGGGGTCGACGCCCAGTCGTGCTCGGCCACCAGCGTGCCCATCTCGGATCGACCGGCGAACTGCTCCAGCCAGTCAGCCGGTGGGCGCGGCTGCTGCCGGACGTCGCTCACGGCCACCATGATGCCTCAGCACCGCCGTGCGGCACGCAGCCGGGACGCCACGTGCACGCAGCGTGAGGGACGACCGGTCCGCCCGTCAGGCGCCGGGGACGGGCCGGTGGGCCTCGACCAGGGCGTCGATGGCGGTGCGGGGTCCGTCGTCGGTGTCGACCTGCCGGGCCACCTCGCCGGCCTCGGCGATGTCGAGGCCGTCGAGCCATGAGGCGATGTGCTCGGGGTCCTGCAGGACGGCCCGGTCGGGCGGGCCGCCGTGGCCGCGCTCGAGGTTGTCGACGTGGTGGCCGACCAGCAGGAACATGCCACCGGGCGCCACGAGCCCGGCGAGGTGGCGGACCAGCGGGGCCATCTGCTCCTCGGGGAGGTGCAGGTAGGCCACGAGCACGAGGTCGAAGGTGCCGTCGACGACGGCGGGGTGGGTGACGTCACCGACCCGCCAGTCGACCTCGACGCCGCGCCGCTCGGCGATGCGACGGGACTTGTCGATGGCGACGTCGCTGAAGTCGACGCCCACCACGTCCCAGCCCTGCTCGGCGAGCCACAGTGCGTTGCGCCCCTCGCCGCAGGCCACGTCGAGCGCACGCCCCGGGGGGCGTGCGCTCACGTGGTCGACGACGAAGGCGTTGGGACCTGCCGACCAGACCAGCTCGGTCTGGGCGTAGCGGTCGTTCCATCCGGAGGCGTCCACGTCAGGTCCCTTCCCCGGCCTCAGGCCGGCTGGACGGCCTCGACGAAGGCGTTGTAGCCGCCGACGATGTCGCTCACGTCGGCGAAGCCGTTGGCCCGCAGCAGCGAGGCGGCCGCCGAGGACCGGTACCCGCCGGCGCAGTAGACGACCGTCGGCTTGCTCGGGTCGAGCTCGGCGAGGCGGTTCGGCAGCTGGCCGACCGGCACGTTGACCGCACCGTCGATGGAGCCGAGGGCGTGCTCGCCCGGGTTGCGGACGTCGACGACCTGGAGGTCGCAGTCGCGGCGGCGCTCCTCGAAGTCGACCGGCGCCAGGCGGGAGGCGATCTCGGCCTCGTCGGGGTGGTCCATGATCACCGCGTACGGGTTCTCGATGTAGCCGACGACGTTGTCGAAGCCGATGCGGCCCAGTCGGTTCTTCGCCTCGAGCTCGTTGCCCGGACCGACGAACAGCACGATCTCGGCGTCGACCGGGACCACCGAGCCGGCGTACTCGGCGTAGCGGCCCTCGAGGCCCACGTTGACCGCGCCCTTCAGGTGGCCGTGGGCGAACTCGACGTCGTCGCGCCCGTCCAGGAGCAGCGCACCCGCGGCGATGGCGGCCTTGGCCTCGTCCCACGACATGGGCTTCGGCGGCGTGACCTCGTCCATGAGCGCACGCTGCTTCTTGTTCATCGTGGCGTCGTGGATGAAGTAGCCGGGCGCCGGGGGCTGGCCCTCGGTGACCAGGTCGAAGAACGTCTTCTTGTCCGGCGCGAGCAGGGCGTAGTTCTCCTGCTTCTGCGTGCCGATGGTGGAGGTGAGCTCGGTCGACAGGTTCTTGCCGCAGGCCGAGCCGGCGCCGTGGGCCGGGAACACCTGGGTGTCGTCGGGCAGCGTCATCAGCTTGGTGTGGAGGCTGTCGTAGAGCTTCTCGGCCAGCTCCTCGCGGGTGAAGCCCACGGAGGCGAGCAGGTCGGGGCGCCCGACGTCGCCGATGAACAGGGTGTCGCCGGTGAGCACGCCGAAGGGGCGCTCGTCGCCCGCGTGCTCCCAGATGACGACGCTCATCGACTCGGGGGTGTGCCCCGGGGTGTGCCGGATCTCCAGCTCCACCTCGCCGAGGGAGATGCGCTCGCCGTCGCTCAGCTTCCGGATCTCGTACTCGGGCTCGGCGACCGCCGAGAAGCCGATCGCCGCGCCGGTGGCCTCGGCCAGCTCCAGGTGCCCGGAGAGGAAGTCGGCGTGGAAGTGCGTCTCGAGCACGAGCTCGATCGTGAGGCCCTGCTCCTCGGCGTCCTTCAGGTACTCGGAGATGTCGCGCTGGGGGTCGACGACCACGGCCTTGCCGGTGGTCTCGTCGGCGATGAGGTACGACGCGTGCGAGAGGCAGTCGAGGTAGTACTGGTTGAAGATCATGGCGTGGGGTTGCTCCTTCGGTTATACCCGGGGGGGTATGTAGTGCAACCACGGGGGCGGCGGGAGCATTCCCGCCGCCCGGGTGGTCAGGCGGCCGTGCTCGCCTCGGCGGAGGTGAGCTCGTTCAGGACGGCGTCCATGTCGCAGGTGGCCCGGTTGTACGGGAGCTTCGCCAGCATCATGGCCATGCCGCAGGTGTTGGTGACGGCCGAGAAGGTGAGGCCGGCGCCGATGAACCCGGCGACGAAGCGGGCGGGCGGGAACCACACGCTCGCCACGACGCTGGCGAGGGTGATGCCGCCGGCAACGAGGCGCACCTG
>DASTYO010000058.1:0-14253 GCA_035764875.1 Acidimicrobiales bacterium
CGCGTCCAGTTCGGGATCGGGCTGCGCAGGATCCGCGTCCAGTTTCGAAAGAGGTCAGCGGACGCGGAGGCCGGCGGCCCGGAGTCGGCGGACGAGGACCCGGGCGTCGACCGCTTCGGCGCCGAGGGCGATGGCCTCCTCGCGGATGTGCGCCGGGATGTCGTAGTGGTCGCCCTGGAAGGCCCGGCGGGGGATGCCGAGGCGCTCGGCGAACTCGTGCAGCTCGTCGTAGGACTCGTCGGACACGAGGTGGGCCCACCTGTGGCCCCGCCACGGCCAGATCGGCTGGTCGACGAGGATCGCCACGTCAGGCGGGCTCGTCGGGGTCGAAGTCGGGGTCGGCCGGGTGGCGCAGGCCCCGCTGCTGGCGGCGCCGGGCTGCCTCCTCGGCGAGCGACACGACCTCGCGCAGGGGACGGCCGGTGCGCTTGGCGACCTCGGCGGCGTCGTCGTGCTCGACCTTCGTGCGGGCGGGCGTGATCTTGATGCGGACCGGGTGCCCGTCGACGTCGACCGAGTCGAACGTGCGGTTGGCGGGCCAGCGGTCGACCGGCCGGGAGCGCACGCCGAGCGAGCCGGTCTCGGTGGTGAGGACGGTGGCCAGGGCGGGCACCAGCGCCTGGTCGGCGAGCACGGTGACGACGTGGCCGGGCCGGCCCTTCTTCATCACGATCGGGGTGATCCAGGCGTCGGCGGCGCCGGCCGCCATGAGCTGGGCGACGGCGTGGGCGAGCTGCTCGCCGGTGGCGTCGTCGACGTTGACCGCGAGCTCCACCAGGGGTTGGCCGTCGCCGACGCCGGCCGTCTCGCCCGCGACCGGTTCGCCGAGCACGAGCTGCACCGCGTTGACGCGCTCGGCCAGCTCGCGGGTGCCGGCGCCGTACCCGGAGCCCGTGATGGTCATGGCGGGCATCGGGCCCCACCCGGTGACGAGGGCCCGCAGCAGCGCGGCGCCGGTGGGCGTGGTGAGCTCGAAGGGCACGTCCACCTGGGCCACCGGGGCGCCCCGTAGCAGCTCGACGACGGCGGGCGCCGGAACGGGGATGGTGCCGTGGGCGGACCGTGCGGTGCCGACCCCGGTGGCCACCGGCCCGGCGCAGACGGTGTCGACGCCGAGGGCCTCGAGGGCGGCGCACGTGCCGACGACGTCGACGATGGCGTCGTGGCCGCCGACCTCGTGGAGGTGGACGTGGTCGGGGTCGACGCCGTGGAGCCGCCCCTCCGCCTCGGCGAGATGGCGGAACGTCGCGAGCGCCCGCTGCCGCACCCGGTCGGGCAGGTCGGCCGAGCCGACCAGGTCGAGGATCTCGTGGGCCGTGCGGGCGTGGACGTCGTCGTCGACCTCGACGGCCACGTGCGTGGCGGACAGGCCCCCGCGCAGCACCCGCTCGGCGTGCAAGGACCAGCCCGGCAGCGCCAGCCGGTGCAGCACGGCGCGGACCTCGTCGAGGTCGGCGCCCGCGTCGATGCACGCGGCCAGGGCCATGTCGCCGGCGATGCCCGAGAACGGATGGAACCAGGCGATGCGGCCGGCGCCGCTCATCGGCCCGTGCGCGCCCGGTGCCGGTCGAGCGTGCCGAGCAGGCGCAGCGCCGCACACGCCGCGCCGTAGCCGTTGTCGATGCCGACCACGGTGACGCCGGCGGCGCAGGACGACAGCATGGCGAGCAGCGCGGTGACGCCCTCGAAGGACGAGCCGTAGCCGACCGACGTGGGGACGGCGACGACGGGCGCGCCGGTGATGCCGCCGACCAGCGAGGCGAGCGCGCCCTCCATCCCGGCGACGACGACCACCACGTCGGCCTCGGCGACGTCGTCGACGGAGCCGAGCAGGCGGTGGACGCCGGCGACGCCGACGTCGGTGAGCCGCTGCGGGCCGATGCCGTGGGCGGCCAGCACCGCGGCGCACTCGTCCGCCACGGCCAGGTCGGCGGTGCCGGCGGCGGCGACCACCACGCGGAACCGGTCGTCGGGCTCGGCGGCCCGCCAGATCACCGTGTCGCCCACCCGGTCGCCACCCGGGTTGGCGGCGAGCGCCGCTGCGGCCTGGTCCTCGTTGGCTCGGGTGAGCAGCACGGGCCGGGCCGGGCCGACCGCGTCGTGGCCCACCGACAGCAGCTCGGCGACGATGGACGCGCACTGCTCGGGCGTCTTGCCCGGTCCGTAGACCGCCTCGGCCAGGCCCTGCCGGAGCGCCCGGTGGTGGTCGACGCGGGCGTGCCCGAGGTCGGCGAAGGGCAGCCGACGCAGCCGGGTCACGGCGGCGTCGGGATCGACCCGGCCGGCGGCCACGTCGTCGAGGAGCTCCCGCAGGGAGTGGGCGTCCACCGCCCTATCCTTGCCGTTCGTGACCGGCCCCGACACGTCCGCCACCGCGCCCGCCGCCGACGGTGGGAGGGGGCGCATCGCGTTCCTCGGCCCGGAGGGCACGTTCAGCGAGCAGGCGCTGCTCTCGCAGCCCGACTACGCGGCGATGGACCTCGTGCCCTGCGACTCCATCGACGACGTGCTGCACGCCGTGAGCGCGGGCCAGGTGGAGGTGGGCCTCGTGCCCATCGAGAACGCCATCGAGGGGTCGGTGAACATCACCCTCGACGCCTTGATCTTCGACCACGAGCTGCGCATGCAGCGCGAGATCGTCATCCCCATCGTGATGTGCCTGCTCGCGCCGGCCGGCGTCTCGCTCGGCGACATCGAGCGGGTGGTGTCCATCCCCGTCGCCACCGCCCAGTGCCGGGGCTTCCTGGCCGCGCACCTCCCGCGCGTCGAGCAGGTCGGGGTGAACTCCACGGCGCTCGCCGCCCGCATCGTGGCCGAGGAGGCCGACGGGCGCTCGGCGGCCATCGGCACGTCGCTGGCCGGCAAGGTCAACGGCCTCGAGGTGCTGGCCGAGGACATCGAGGACCACCGGGGCAACGAGACCCGCTTCGTGGCCGTGGCCCGTGGCGGCATCCCCGCGCCCACCGGGCACGACAAGACCACCATCGTGGTGTTCCAGCGCACGGACCGGCCGGGCTCGCTGCTGTCGATCCTCCAGGAGTTCGCAGCTCGCGCCATCAACCTGACCCGGCTCGAGAGCCGCCCCACCAAGCGCGGCCTCGGCGACTACTGCTTCATCATCGACCTCGAGGGCCACGTGGGCGACGAGCTGGTGGCCGACGCCCTGCGCGACCTCAAGTCGAAGAACGAGGACGTGCTGTTCCTCGGCAGCTACCACGCCGCCGGCGAGACCGCGCCCAGGGTGCGGCGCGAGGCCGAGGCCGCCTGGGCCGAGGCGAACGACTGGGTGCAGGCGCTCCGGCGCGAGATCCCCGGGGAGGCGTCGTGACCGGCTTCTTCGACGGCCGCAGCGGCATCGGTGTGCACCAGAAGCGCAAGGTGTTCGAGCTGCGGAACCAGTACACGCTCACCGACGTGGAGCGGAGGGGGCGGGATTCGAACCCGCGGGACCCGGAGGCCCGACGGTTTTCAAGACCGTTCCATTCGTCCGCTCTGGCACCCCTCCCGGGCCCCGGAGGCTACCCCGGGACGGGCGACGCCCGGCAGCGCAGGGCTGCCGGGCGACACGAGCGGAGTGGGTGGGATTTGAACCCACGGAGGGCGTGAACCCTCACTTCCTTAGCAGGGAAGCACCTTCGGCCTGACTCGGTCACCACTCCAGTGGACGACGGAGGATAGCCCCCGACCCCGGGGCCGGGGCGAGCCCGTGCCGGTCCGTGGCCGAGTTGCGCCGTTCAAGACCTTGTGACCGGATTCACCGGCGGCTATGTTGCAATTGCCTTACGAACGGCACAGACTTTGCAACATCCACCAGCCGCTCGTCGACGGGCGCGCCGGTGCAGCACCTCGAACCAGGTGCCGCCGGTGTGACCGCAGAGCGGGGTGAGGCCCACGCGCTTCCCCTGCTCGCCCGGCGAACGGCCCTTCCCCCGATGACCCCCTCACCGGTGCACCGGCGCGCCGCGCCCCCGGTGGAAAGGACCGTCATGTCGAAGATGTCCATCCGTGTCGCCGCCCCGCTCGCTGCGGTGCTCGGCCTCGCTGCCTTCACCGCACCGGCGCTGACCGCCGACGACGCCGGCTCGGCCTCGCCCACCGTCCGGGCCGCAGCCGCCTCCGATCCCGTCGTCGTCGGCCGCGCCGGCGATGCGGCGCTGGAGGCACGCCAGGCCCGGTTGGCCGCCGAGGCCGCGCAGGCGAAGGCGGCGGAGGAGGCCCGCTTCATCGAGGGGCTGGCCGCCGCGGAGGAGGCGGCGAAGCTGGAGTCGCTGGCCGCGGCGATCGAGGCCGAGGAGGCCCGCCAGGCCGAGGAGGCCCGTCAGGCCGAGGCCGAGGCGGCCGCGGCGGCCACGGCGCCCGCCGGATCGCTCGACGCGATCATCCAGCGCCACTTCGGCGACGCCTGGACCACTGCCCGCCGCATCGCCGAGTGCGAGTCCGGCATGAACCCGAACGCCGTCAGCTCGACCAACGACCACGGCCTGTTCCAGATCAACGCCGTGCACGCCGGCGAGTTCCAGGCCGTCACCGGCGTCTCGTTCTCCTCGGGCGTCTACGACCCCGAGCTCAACACCATCTACGCCCGGCACCTCTACGCCCAGCAGGGCTGGGGCCCGTGGACCTGCGCCTGAGCCGGTCCTGAACCGAACCTGAGCCGACCGCCGTGGGTCGGGGCCCGTCGGGTCCCGGCCCACGGTCGCGTCCGGGCGCGCCTGGCAGCATCGACGGATGCCCGACGGACGCTTCGCTCCCAGCCCCACGGGGCCGCTGCACGTCGGCAACCTGCGCACGGCGCTGCTCGCCTGGCTGTTCGCGAAGGTCGACGGCGGCCGGTTCCTCGTGCGCGTGGAGGACCTCGACCCGGTGGCCAGCCGGGAGGAGCTGGTGGTGGAGCACCTCGCCGACCTCGCGGCGCTCGGCCTCGACCACGACGGCCCGGTGCTGCGCCAGTCCGACCTGTCGACCCGCCGCCGGCACGAGGCGGCGCTCGGCGTCCTCGACCGCGCCGGCCTGCTCTACCCGTGCTTCTGCTCGCGCCGGGAGATCCGGGATGCGGCCCGCGCCGCCCACGGCCCGCTGCCCGAGGGCGCCTACCCGGGCACGTGCCGCGACCTGGACGAGGTCGGGCGGGCCGCCCGCGCGGCCAAGCGCCCCGAGCACCCGCCGTCGCTGCGCGTCCGGGCAGGCGCGGCGGCGGTGACGATCGTCGACCGCCTGCACGGCGAGCACACGGGCGTGGTCGACGACTTCGTGGTCCGCCGGGGCGACGGCGTCCCTGCGTACAACCTCGCCGTCGTGGTCGACGACGCCCACCAGGCGATCGCCGAGGTGGTGCGCGGCGACGACCTCCTGGTCGGCACCCCGCGCCAGGCGTGGCTGATCGACCGGCTCGGGCTCCACCGGCCGTCGTGGGTGCACGTCCCGCTGGTGCTCGGACCCGACGGCGAGCGCCTCGCGAAGCGCCATGGGTCGGTCACCCGTGCCGAGCTGCTGGCGGCCGGCGTCGACGCGGAGGACCTCCTCGGCCGCATGGGCGCGTCGCTCGGGCTGGCCGCGCTGGGCGAGCGTGTGGACGCGGCCACGCTCCTCGAGCGCTTCGACCCGGAGGCGGTCCCCCTCGACCCCTGGGTGTTCGACCCGCCGTGACCCACTACAGGGTGCGCATGCCGTCGACGGCGACGATCACGCCCACCACGGTGGCCGCGGCGCCGAGGAGCCGGACGAGGCTGTTCATCAGCAGGTGGGGGAGCGAGCGGCGCACGTAGAGGGCGAGACCTGCGAGCACGACGGCGACGGCCGCCGTCCAGGCCGCCGTGGCCGCGCCGTGCTCGGCGCCCACGGACACGGCGAGCACCACGGCCCCGGGCGTGAGGAGCACCGGGAACGCGACGAAGCCGGCGAGGCGGCGGTCGTCCTCGGGCTCGGGCACGGCGGCGACGGGTCCGGCGACCAGCCAGCGCACACCGGCCATGGCGATGACGATGCCGGCACCGAGCCGGTAGGTGCCGAGCCCGATGTCGAGCGCATCGAGCACCGGCTCGGACGCGGCCGCCAGCGCCACCAGCACGAGCAGGGCGCCGACCGTGCCGGCGGTGACGGACCGGGGCCGGTCGGTGCGGCGGTCGCGCACCAGGGCCACGGCGGCGGCGGCCGGGTTCACGGTGCTGAGGAAGCCGAGCAGGGCGAGGATCACGGTGAGCGGCGCTCCCTGTGGTGGGGCCCGGGGGCGGGGTCGAGCGGGTGGGTCACGGCAGCACCGGTTCGGCGAGGAGCATGCCCGAGGCGGCGTGCTGCTGGTCGTCCATGCGGGTCAGGTCGTCGTAGAACCAGGCGCCCTGCTCCTGGGCCGACACGCGCGGACCGGCGTCGACCTGGCGGTCGGCGAGGTTGCCGGCGGCGCAGGCGAGCGTCTCGGCCATCGGGGCGCGCAGGTCGGCGAGGCGGCCGTCGACGAGGGCGAGCATGCGCAGCGCGCCCAGTCCCTCGAGCCAGGTGCCGACGCCGCCGCCCCGGGGCGCGGGACCGTGGGTGAGCGAGCCGTACCAGGTGCCCCGCTGGGCATCGAACCGGGCGATCATGGCGAAGCGCTCGGCCAGCCGGCGGGCGTACGTGACGTGGCGGTCCTGAAGCCCCCACTCGGCCATCTCGGCGAGCGAGTACGCGGCCCACTGGTCGGGCCACGGCGGCGGCACGATGCCCTCGTCCTCGTCGCGGGCGGTGGCGAGGTGGTCGAGGATGCGCCACGCCGGCTCGTCGAAGCCCAGGTGCGGGAACGCCTCGTGCACCAGGGCGAGGCCCCACAGCGCCTCGCCGGTGGCGAACACCGAGGTCCGGTCGGGGACGGGGCGGCCGGCGTCGAGGTCGTACAGGTCGAGCATCGAGCCGTCGGCGCGCTGCTGGCCGACGACGAAGGCGGCCAGGCCGCGCATGGTGCGGTCGTGGCCCGGGTCGGCGGTGGCGAGGCGGCGGTGGGCGAGGGACACGAGCAGCAGGGCCGACGCCCCGAGCTTGGCCTGGTCGGTGTCGGTGAAGGCCACCGTGCCGTCGCCGAGGTCGCGCGTCCGCTCGAGCATCCACGCCAGCCCTCGGTCCGCTTCGTCGAGGTACTGGCCCTCGCCCCCCAGCACCAGCTGGTAGAGGCTCATCGTGACGCCGGCGTGGCGGACGAGGTTGTAGTCGTCGCTCGACTCGTCACGCTCGCGGTGGAAGTCGTAGAGGTACCGACCGTCGTCGTCCTGGTTGCCGACGATCCACTCGGCGGCGGCGCGCGCCGCCGCCCGCGCCTCGCTGCGGGCCAGGTCGGGGCAGACCTCGGGCGCCCACAGGGTGAGGCGCATCACCCCGGCACCCAGCACCCAGGTGGCCAGGGCCCGTCGCGTGCGGCGGCCGGCGGTCATGCGGAGGCGGCGGCGGGGCGTCGGCGCGCGGCGCGCACGAGGTGGGCGGGGGCCACGAACGGGAACAGGAGGGGGAGCCGGCTGCGCAGGAGCCAGCGGGCGGCGTCGCCGGTGCGGACGGTGCCGTCGCGGTCGGTGACGGCGAGCTCGGCGCCGGGCACCTCCCGGACGTCGAACCGGGCGAGCCAGTCGAGCCGACGCACCCAGCGGCCGTCGTCGAGCACGACGACCCGGTCGCGCGTCGCCGGGGTCGCCCAGATCACCAGGGCGGCGATGGCGGCGAGGCTGAACACCTCCACGGAGGCGGCCAGCTCGATCGACACGTGGAAGAACCCGGCCACCCACACCGCGGCCAGCCGCGTTCGTGGGAACCAGATGCCGAACGCGATGAACAGCTCGATGGCGACGGCGATGGGTGACGTGACGGCGTGCACCCACCGGGCGGTGATCACGTCGACCACGGGATCGGCCAGGAAGCCGGGGAGCCGGTCGTGCACCTCGCCCTGGTACCGGACGGCCCGGTCCCAGAGGACGAGCCCGCCCGACCAGTCGGGGTCGATCAGCTTCGAGAACCCGGAGGAGAGGTAGACGCTGGCCGCGAGGACCCGCAGCAGCCAGAGCGGCCACACCGTGCCGAGGTCGTCGCCGGGGTCGGTGGGCGCGGCGCCGGTGCGGGCTCGTCGGCGGCGGGCGTCGAGCGACAGCACCCGACCGCTGTCGGCCAGTGCCACCGCGCCGAGGAGGAACAGCAGGAACGCCCGGTTGTGCCGGAAGTGGTGCTGGGACAGGAACAGGTTCCCGGCCACGCACAGCCAGGTGATCGGCGCCACGAGCCGCGTGCGCCAGCCCAGGCCGAGGGCGACCGCCGCGACCGCGCCGGTCCACACCAGCAGCACCTGCACCGCGCCGGGCACCTCGGGCACGAACCCCCACCACGGCTCGGAGAAGCGCTCGTCGTAGGTGACACCTCGCAGCGTGTCGGCGAGGAACGGGGCGAGGTGGACGAGCACCGCCGGGCCTACCGCGATGCGCAGCACGGCGAGCGGGCGAAGCGAGGCGGGCTGGTCGAAGATGTCGTCGAGCGACCACCGCGCCGGGGCCGGCGCCGCCGCGGGCGCGGGAAGCGTGGCTGTCACCCGGCCTCCTCGCGGACGTCGCTGCGCAGCACCCGCACCTCGGGTCCCCGGGTGTTGCGGTAGCCCTCGGTGACCGCCTCCAGGTAGAGCGTCTCGGCGTCGCCGGGCGTGTGGTCGGCCACCCAGTCGATCGCCTCGTCCAGGAAGTCGAGCGACGCGTCGAGCCCGGAGTAGGCGTGGCGCAGCACGGTGGGCCGCTCGAGCACGCCCCAGCCGACGAGCTCGTCCCAGTCGTACCCGCCGGGCCACGGCTCCTCGATGGGCACGCGGCGGCCGTCGGCGGTGACGCGGACGACCTCGGCGCGCCAGGTGGACGACTCGTTGAACGGCTGGAAGGCGAACAGCTTGTGGGGGTCGGCGTACCCGCGCACGAGGAGGGCGCCGTGGCCGACGAGCACGAGCGCAGCGAACCCGCGCACCAGCCGAGCCCGCCACCGGGGGCGCACGATGCGCTCCGACCCGACGGCGACACCCGGCGCCGCGACCAGTCCCACGGCTGGCAAGTGTGGCGCACCCCGCCCCATCGTCGCGGGCACGGGCCATCGGTAGGGTCCGACCGTGCCCGAGCCGACCGACGCGCCCGACACCGACCTGCCCTGGTGGAAGACCGCCGTCGTCTACCAGGTGTACCCCCGCTCCTTCGCCGACGGGAACGGCGACGGCGTCGGCGACCTGCCCGGGATCCTCGCCCACGTCGACCACCTGGCCGAGCTCGGCATCGACTGCGTGTGGCTGTCGCCGTTCTACGAGTCGCCCATGCGCGACAACGGCTACGACGTCAGCGACCACTGCGCGGTCGACCCGGTGTTCGGGACGCTCGACGACTTCGACGCGCTGGTGGCCGCCCTGCACGAGCGCGGCATCCGCCTCATCGTCGACTTCGTGCCCAACCACGTCTCCAGCGACCACCCGTGGTTCGTGGAGTCACGGGCCAGCACGGACTCGCCCAAGCGCGACTGGTTCATCTGGGCCGACCCGAAGCCCGACGGCGGGCCGCCCACGAACTGGACGGCGTCGTTCACCGAGGAGTCGGCGTGGGAGCTCGACGAGGCGACCGGCCAGTACTACCTGCACCTGTTCCTGCCCGAGCAGCCCGATGTGAACTGGGCGAACCCCGAGGTCGAGGCCGCGCAGCACGACGTGCTGCGGTTCTGGCTCGACCGCGGCGTCGACGGGTTCCGCATGGACGTGCTCAACGCGATCGGCAAGGACCCCGACCCCCGCGACGTCCCCGACGACCTCGCCGGCATCCCCCACGTGGTGCTGACCCACCACGACACCGCCGCGCCGCTCATCCGGCGCATCCGAGAGCTGGTCGACCCGCCGGGCACCGAGCGGTTCATCGTGGGCGAGATCGTCACCGGCGACGTCCGGCAGCAGTCCTCGTACTGCGGCGCCGGCGACGGCATCGGCTGCGCGGTCAACTTCGCCTCCGTGTGGGCGCCCTGGGAGCGAGACGCGTGGCGGTTGCTCATCGCCGGCATGGAGGACGCGTACGCCGACCACGGCAGCACGTGGCCCTCGTACGTGCTGTCCAACCACGACAACCAACGCCACCGCACGCGCTACGGCGGCAGCGAGGCCCGGGCCCGCTCGGCCGCGCTGCTCCTGCTCACCCTGCGGGGCACGCCGTTCCTGTACCAGGGCGAGGAGCTGGGGCTCGAGGACGCGGACGTGCCCGAGCACCTCGCCCTCGACCCGGGCGGGCGCGACGGCTGCCGGGCGCCCATCCCGTGGACGGTCGAGGAGCCCCACGGATGGGGACCGGTCCCGTGGCTGCCCTTCCCGCCCGACGCGGCCGCCCGCTCGGTGGAGGCCCAGCGCGACGACCCCACGTCGATGCTCGCCCTCTACCGCCAGGCGCTGGCCGCCCGGAAGGCCTCGCCTGCGCTGCAGCGCGGCACCCTCGAGCTGCTCGACGCACCCGACGACGTGCTCGCCTACCGGCGGGTGCACGGGACCGACGAGCGGGTCGTCGTGTTGCACTTCGGTGACGGGACCGTGGACACCGGGTTCGCCGGCAGCGTCGACGTCTGCTCGACGGGGTTCGGGGCAGGAACGGCGTTCAGCGGTCAGCTGGGGCGGGACGAGGCGGTCGTGCTCCGGCCCTGAAAGATTTCGTTCTGGTTGCGATCCGGTGACGGGTAGTGAGTAGGGTTCGACGCTCGGAGGTCGGGCTGGGCCCCTCACATCGCACCAGGAGCTCTCTTGCAGCACCGCACCCGTCCCGAGGTCGCGCGCGGCCGACGTGCCGTCCGCCTCGCCGCCGCTGCTGCGGCGACCGCCAGCTTCGCCCTGCTCGCCCCGGCGACGTCGACCGCCGGCGCCAGCACCGCCGTCGCGTCGGCCCCCGCGGTCACCGCCTCCGTGGCCGCCCCGTCGGCCACCATCGCCGAGCTCGAGATGGAGCTGGCCCACAAGATCAACGGCTCCCGCTGGCTCGCCGGGCTCCCGCCGATCCCGTTCCACGACGGGCTCCGCTGGCAGGGCCGGGCCTGGTCGGCCGAGATGGCCCGCCGGGGGGAGCTCGCCCACCACCCCGACCTCACGGCCGAGGCGTACCGGATCGACCCGAACTGGGTCCGCTACGGCGAGAACGTCGGCGTGGGCGGCGACGTCGCCTCGATCCACCGGGCGTTCATGGGCTCGGCCACGCACCGGGCCCAGATCTACGGCGACTACCGCACCGCGGGCGTCGGCATCGTCCGCTCCGGCGACCGCATGTGGGTCACCGTGCGGTTCCTGAAGTAGCCGCGGGCGTCAGCCGCGTGCGGATCCGATAGAAACCGACCCCATGGCAGAGATCACCCTCGGCGGCAACGCCGTCCACACCAACGGCGACGTCCCCGCACCGGGCGACAAGGCCCCGGCGTTCGACCTGGTCAAGGGCGACATGACGCCCGTGCGCTCCGACGACCTGTCCGGCCAGCGGGTGGTGCTCAACATCTTCCCGAGCATCGACACGGCCGTGTGCGCCACCTCGGTGCGCACGTTCAACGAGCGGGCCGCCGACCTCGACGACACCACGGTGGTGTGCGTGTCGGCCGACCTGCCCTTCGCCGCCGCCCGCTTCTGCGGCGCCGAGGGCATCGACAACGTCGTCACCGGGTCGACGTTCCGGTCGAGCTTCCTCGACGACTACGGCGTCCGGATGACCGACGGCAAGCTCGAGGGCGTGGCCGCCCGGGCCGTCGTCGTGCTCGACCGCGACGGCACGGTGCTCCACAGCGAGCTGGTGCCCGAGATCGCCCAGGAGCCCGACTACGACTCGGCGATCAGCGTCCTGAAGTAGGGAACGAGCGGGGGCCCGCCGGCTGCGGCCCCCGGCTCAGACCTGCGGGGGCTCGTCCTCGGCGATCTCGGCGTCGACCAGGCCGGGGTGCGGGTCGCCGACGATGTCGGGGTCCTCGACGCCGACGCCGGTGCCGCGCATGCGGTCGATGAGCGACTCGCGGTGCTCGGCCTCGTCGGTGCCCTCGGCCTGCTCCTCGTCGAGCTCGCCTTCGTCCACCCGCTGGGGGACGGTGTCGTCGGAGTCTGCGGTCATGGGCGGTTCGATTCCCGTTCCACCGGCGGGCCAGTCCGCCCGCCGGCCGTGACCCGCCGGGCCTATCGTCTCGGCCGTGACCGCTGACCCCGCCGCCCTCCTCGACGAGGCCCGCAGCCTGCAACCCGCCACGGTCGAGCTGCGCCGCGACCTGCACCGCCACCCCGAGATCGGCAACGACCTGCCCCGCACGCAGGGCGTGGTGCTCGACGCCATCGGCGACCTCGGCCTCGAGGTGCGCACCGGCACGTCGGTCACCTCCGTCGTCGCCACCCTCGACACCGGCCGGCCCGGCGGCACCGTGCTGCTGCGCGGCGACATGGACGCCCTCCCGATGCCCGAGGACACCGACGTCGACTTCCGCTCGGAGGTCGACGGGGCGATGCACGCCTGCGGGCACGACGCCCACACCGCCATGCTCGCCTCCGCGGCGCGCCTGCTGGTCGACCGGTCCGACGAGCTGACCGGGAAGCTGGTCTTCATGTTCCAGCCCGGCGAGGAGGGCCACCACGGCGCCAAGCACATGCTCGACGAGGGCCTCCTCGACGGGCTGTCGGTGACCCGCGCGTTCGCCATCCACCAGTCGCCGAGCTTCCCGTCCGGCATGGTCGCCACCAAGGCCGGCCCCCTGCTCGCCTCGGCCGACGAGTTCGTCGTCGAGGTCGTGGGACGGGGCGGGCACGCGGCCATGCCGCACCACGCCAACGACCCGATCCCGGTGGCCTGCTCGATGGTCAGCGCGTTCCAGACGCTGGTGACCCGCCGGGTCGACGTGTTCGATCCCGCAGTGGTCACGGTGGGCAGCATCCGGGCTGGCTCCACCGACAACGTGATCCCGGAGACGGCCAGGCTCGTCGGCACGATCCGCACGGTGTCCGAGCGCACCCGCTCGCTGGTCTTCGCCGAGCTCGAGCGCATCGCCACGAACATCGCCGCCGCCCACGACATGACGGCCCGGTTCCGCATCGACCCCGGCTTCCCCGTCACCGTCAACGACGCCGACGCGGCGTCGTGGGTCGCCGGGCTCGCCCGCGGCCTGGTGGGCGACGACCTCGTCGCCGAGATGGCCAACCCGGTGATGGGCGCCGAGGACTGGAGCTACGTCCTGCAGCAGGTGCCGGGCGCCATGGCGTTCCTCGGCACGTGCCCGCCCGGCGAGAGCTGGCACACGGCGGCGCCCAACCACTCGAACCGCATGGTGATCGACGAGGACGCCATGGCCGTCGGCGTCGCGCTGCACGCTGCGGTCGCCCTGGACGAGCTCGCCGCCCGCTGATCTCCTCTCCGGACGCCAGCCACCTCACCGGCACGTCGGTGGTGGTCGACGGCGGGATGCTGCTGATCGCCGCGGAGGCGAACCGGCGGGCCAACGCCTGACGGGCCAGCCGGTCAGGCAGCTGGTGCTCGTCGCAGCACGGTCCAGAGGCCGGCGCCGGCGCGGGCCGACACGCCCGTCCAGGTGCCCGGCAGCGCGGCGGCCACCTCGTCGGGCAGGAGGTGGATCGGCGTGGCCTCGCCGCTCGAATTGACCCACACGAGGCAGCCACCGGGAGCCAGCACGCGGTCGACCTCGGCCGGGAACAGGAGCATGTTCACGAGCACCACGGCGTCGACCGATGCGTCGGGCACGGGCAGGTCGCAGCAGTCGGCCCGGACGCGGGCTCCGGGCGCGGGCTCGGCGAGGCGGAGCATCGCCTCCGACAGGTCGACGGCGAGCACGTGGTCGAAGCGCTCGGCGAGCAGCGCCGTGTAGGTGCCGATGCCGCTGCCGAGCTCGAGCGCGGTGCCGCCCCGGCCCACGCCGCCCCGGTCGAGCGCGTCGACGACGACCCGCGTCCGCTCCGGGGTGGAGCGGGTGTGCCAGTCGCCGGCGAGCTCATCGAACAGCGCCCCGACCTGGCCCCGTGCCTCGGCGTCCCACGGCGGGCCCTCCAGGCCTGCCGCCCGGCGGGTCATCACCCGCATGGGGTGCGCGGCGCCGTCGGGCGTGGAGGGCGCGTGGCCGGGGATCTCGAGGGCGGGCAGCGTCTCGATCGTCCCGGGCACGGCCCGAGACTAGGGCGGGGCAGTCCGACGGCCGTCCGCCACCGGCGGGGGAGCGGCGGGCAGGATGGAGGGCGTGAGCGACCACGGCGCAGCGAACCGGGGCCAGGAGCTGGGCCCGGCGGCCGCC
>DASTYO010000059.1:0-6887 GCA_035764875.1 Acidimicrobiales bacterium
TCAACGGCAAGGGCCGGCTCCTCGACGCCAACGACGCCGCCGAACAGTGGTCCCGCAAGCAACGACGCGCCATCGCCGCCCGCGACCAGGGCTGCGTCTTCCCCGGGTGCGGGCGTCCGCCCCGGCACTGCGACATCCACCACCTCCACCACCGAGGCCGGGGCGGACCGACCCGCACCAGCAACGGCGGGATGCTCTGCCGGTTCCACCACCGATTGCTCCACCACCACGGCTGGCGACTGACCGTCCACGAGGGCCACTGGATCGCCATCGACCCCCACGGCACCCGCTGGCCTGGACGACCGGCACCCCTACCCGACACCCGCGGCGACCCACCCTGACCGGACGCCCGCCAGCCGCCCGGCCTGGCTTGACCCGTCTGCCATCGACCGGACGCCGCCGCGCGCCGGTGACCCGACCCTTCCTCGGTCGGGTCGCCGGCGCGCGCCGGCACGCGTCACTCGTGTTCGTGGGCGGCGCCGTGCTCGTGGGGGTCGGCGTGGAGCTGCCGGTGCACGCCGTGGGCCCAGACCTGCAGCCCGAGCATGGCCTCGACCCACTCCCGGGTCTCGGCGACGTCAGCACCGGCCGCCGGCCGCAGCGCCATGGCGTGGGCGAGCCGGTGCTCGACCTGGTGGCGCACGGCCCGGCAGAGCAGGTCGGCGAGCTCGTCGGGCGAGCCTGTCTCCAACGCCCGCTCCGCCGCGGGGATCACCGGACCGACATCGAGCCCGGCCGGCTTCAGGCCGGTGAACGGCGCACCTTCCCCGGCACGGTGGATCCGGACCACGGTCTCGAAGAACCACCGGTCCGCGACCTCGGCCGCCTCACCGTCGGCCTGCCTGGCTCGTTCCGTGCGCTCGAACGCCGACCGGACCTCGTCCTCGCCGGAGGCCGGCACGAACGGGAGGACCAGAGCGACATCGTCCTCGTCCAGGGCCGATCGAGCGGCCGTCACCACGGGTCCATCGAGGGAATCGCAATGCGGGGGCACAGCAGCTGCTCCTTCGTCAGGGGCTCCTGCCTCCACCATCGCCCGGCAGGCGGCCGTCCGACAGGGTCTGTCGTCACCACCGGGACCAGCCGGAGCGAGACGGGCCGTCGTGCCCTTCGGCCCTGGGCACCGCGGCGTGGGCGCAGTGCACTGTCACCATGACCAGCCCCCACGCGCCCGTACCGTCGGAGCACCGCCACGAGCCCCACGTCGGGTCGCTCGCCGCTCGCCTCAACTGGCTGCGGGCCGGCGTCCTCGGCGCCAACGACGGGATCATCTCCACCGCCGGCCTGGTGATCGGTGTCGCTGCGGCCACGAGCGTGACGAGCGAGATCGCCACAGCCGGGGTCGCGGGCCTGGTGGCCGGAGCCGTCTCCATGGCCCTCGGGGAGTACGTGTCGGTGAGCTCCCAGCGAGACACCGAGCGGGCCCTGATCCACCGCGAGCGGCGCGAGCTCGAGGAGCTGCCCGAGGAGGAGCACCTCGAGCTGGTGGGGCTGCTGCGACGCCGAGGGCTCAGCGAGGAGTCGGCCGAGACCGTTGCACGCGAGCTCGCCGAGCACGACGCCCTCGGAGCGCACCTGCAGGTGGAGCTCGGCATCCAGCAGGAGCACCTCGCCAACCCGTGGTCGGCGGCCGGGGCGTCCGCGCTCGCCTTCGCGGTCGGCGCGCTGCTGCCGCTCGTGGCGATCCTCCTCCCACCCGACAGCGTGCGCGTCGCCGTGACGTTCGTGGCCGTCCTGGCCGGCTTGCTGGCCACCGGCCTGCTGAGCGCGCACCTGGGGAGCGCGCCGAAGGGTGCGGCGGTCGTGCGCCTCGTCGTGGGGGGTGCGCTCGCGATGGCCGTCACGTTCGGGATCGGCGACCTCGTCGGCACGGCCGTCGGCTAGGCCCTCGACCGCGCCGTTCCGACGTCGTCAGATCATGCGCAGCGGCTCGTCGGCGCTCGGCTGGTCGAAGAGCACGGCCTCGACGACCCCGTCGACCAGCGCTGCCGCGGGCATCCCCTTGCGGACGTGGCCGAACACGCCCACCACGGTCCCCCGATCGACCTCGCGACCCCAGCGCTGGCGGGTGCGCTCGAAGATGGCGTTCGGCGCCTCGGCGTGGGCCGCGACGGCCAGCACGAGCGGCACGCCGTCGGGGGAGAGGCTGACGCGGTCCTGGTCCCGCTGCACGACGGCGGCGCAGCGGGCGAGGGCCAGCCGGTGGTCGGCCCGCAGGACGTGGTCCCAGCTCGCATGGTCGGCGCCGGTGGGCAGCAGGTCGAGGGCCAGGACGGCGTCGCCGCTGAGCAGGCCGCCGGCGGCGTCGCAGAACGACGACCACCCCTCGAGCCCGCTGAGGCTGAGCGCCGTGGGCGGCTGCAGGGCGGGGACGGGGCGGGCCACCGGCCGTCGCAGGTCCTGGCGCAGCGGTCCGCCGTGGGCGAGGTCGCCGAGCACCACCTCGAGCGCCGGGAAGTCGGGCTTCTCGACGACGGCGACGGCGCCAGCGGCCAGCAGGGCGTCGTGGTCGTCGATGGCCGCGGAGAACACCACGACCTTCGTGCTCGGGCGCTGCGATGCCAGCGTGTGCAGCAGCTGCTCGCCCCGGCCGTTCCGAAGGGCGAGGTCGAGCACGACCACGTCGGCCTCCACCCGGGCGATCACGTCGAGCGCCGCATCCGGGCTCTCGGCCTCGGCGCACACCTCGTAGCCGATCGGCCCGATCACCCGGGTCAGCACGCATCGCAGCAGCGGGTCGTCGTCGCACACGACCGCAGATCTCGATGTCGTCATGGCTCTCCCTCGTCGCGCTCCCCGGCGCCCCCTGCGCACGCGGGGTCACCCGTCGGAACGGGTAGTGGCACCGGTGTAGTCGGAACCGCGGCGTCTGCGGGGGATGGGTGCCGGGCAGGGCCATCGGTACGATCGGCCGGCCAGCCCCCACCCGGAGAGCCCATGGACGACGCGACCGACCTGCGATGGATGCGAGTGGCGATCGACGCCGCCGCCACCGTCCGGGCCACCGCCCACCCGAACCCGTGGGTGGGGTGCGCGATCGTCCGCGACGGCGAGCTCGTGGCGGTCGGCGCCACCCGGCCGCCGGGGCAGGCCCACGCCGAGGTCGCGGCGCTGGAGGCGGCGGGCGACGCCGCCCGCGGCGCCACCGCCTACGTCACCCTCGAGCCGTGCAGCCACCACGGCCGCACCGGCCCCTGCGCCGACGCCCTCATCGACGCCGGCGTCGGCCGCGTCGTGGTCGGCATCCAGGACCCCGACCCCCGGGTCACCGGCGACGGCATCCGGCGCCTCCGCGACGCCGGCATCGCGGTCGACGTCGGCCACGAGGTCGAGGCCATCGAGGCCCAGCTCGCCCCCTACCTGCACCACCGCCGCACCGGCCGGCCCTTCGTCGTGCTCAAGCTGGCCGCCACGCTCGACGGGCGCACCGCGGCGCCGGACGGCACCAGCAAGTGGATCACCGGACCCGAGGCCCGGGCCGACGCCCACCGCCTCCGGGCCGAGAGCGACAGCATCGTCGTCGGCGCCGGCACCGTTCGGGCCGACGACCCGTCGCTCACCACGAGGGACGCCGACGGCCCGGACCCCGAGCGCGTGGTGCTGGGCCGAGCGCCCGAAGGCGCCCGCGTCCACCCCTGCACCGAGTGGGACGGCCCGATCGAGGAGCTGCTCGACCACCTCGGGAGCCGCGGCCACGTCCAGGTGCTGGTCGAGGGCGGCGCCACCGTCGCCGGATCCCTGCACCGCGCCGGCCTGGTCGACCGGTACGTGCTCTACCTCGCACCCGCCCTCGCCGGCGGCGACGACGCCCTCGGCCTGTTCGGCGGCCCCGGCGCCGCCACCGCGGCCGACCTGTGGCGCGGCCGCATCGACGCCGTCACCCGCGTGGGCGACGACGTCCGCATCGATCTCGTACCCCGCACCGAAGGGACCCCGTAGAGATGTTCACCGGCATCGTCGAGGAGCTGGGCCAGGTCCGCTCCTTCCACGACGGCACCCTGCGCATCGGCGCCGAGACGGTCCTCGAGGACGCCGGCATCGGCGACTCGATCGCCGTGAACGGCTGCTGCCTCACCGTCACCGCCATGGGCCGGGACGACGCCGGCGGCTGGTGGGAGGCCGACGTCTCCCACGAGACCCTGCGCCGCACCAACCTCGGCGACTGCGAGCCGGGCACGGTGGTGAACCTCGAGCGCCCGGTCCGGGCCCAGGACCGCCTCGGCGGCCACATCGTGCAGGGCCACGTCGACGCCGTGGGCGAGATCGTCGAGCCCGTCCCCGACCTGCGGGTGCGCGTGCCCCGCGACCTGCTCCGCTACCTGGTGGTGAAGGGCTCGGTCACCGTCGACGGGGTGAGCCTCACCATCGTCGACGTGCTCGAGGACGGGTTCACGGTGGCGGTCATCCCGCACACGGCGGCGGTCACCACCCTGGGTCGGAAGGGCCCGGGCGACGCGGTGAACCTCGAGGTCGACGTCACGGTGAAGTACGTCGAGCGGCTCCTGTCGTGGCACGAGGACGCCTGAGCGACCCGAGCGATCTCACTCCTCCGTGGGCCGGTGCTCGTGGTGGCGGGCGCCGTGGGTGCGCCGGTCCTCCTTCATCTCCGACTCGTGCACGTGCGACCAGCCCCCCATGAGCTCGCGCTCGACGTGGGCCACGGCCTCGCGGAACACCCCGTAGTAGGTGGCGTCGAACTCCTCGACGATCTGGAAGGTCCAGCGGCCCTCGAGCACGTTGCGGCCCACGACGTGCTCGTCGACCGCGTCGGCCAGCTCGTGCTGGCCGACGTCGCGGAGCATGGACGCCGCCTCGCCGGCCAGCAGGTCGGCTCGGCCCATCATCTGGTGGAAGTCGTACAGCCGGCCGCGGGCCCGCTCGAGCCACTCCTGGGCCTCGCTCAGCTTGCCCACGGCCGCGACGGTGTCGTCGTCGACGCCGTCGGGGCGGCGGTCGGACGCCAGCCACGTCGGCTCGGGCTCGGTCGGCTTCCAGGTCGCCATCGGGACTCCTCGGGTGCGGGGCGGTGCGGCGCCCGCCACGGTGGGCGGGTGGTCGATACCCCACCGGCGCCGTTGGGTGCCCAGCGCCCGTGCCCGGATACGCTCGACGCAGCCTGGAAGGAGAGCAATGCCCTTCGCACCCATCGAAGACGCCGTCGCGGCCATCGGCCGGGGCGAGATCGTGGTCGTCGTCGACGACGAGGATCGTGAGAACGAGGGTGACCTCATCATGGCGGCCGAGTACGCCACGCCCGAGGCCATCGCCTTCTTCCTCCACCACACGTCCGGCTACATCTGCGCACCCGTCACCGAGCAGCGGGCGCGAGAGCTCGAGCTCGACCTGATGGTCCGCGAGAACACCGAGTCGATGCGCACCGCGTTCACCGTGTCCGTCGACGCTCGCCAGGGCACCACCACGGGGATCTCCGCCCACGACCGGGCCGCCACCATCCAGGCGCTGGTCGACCCGGGCACGCGGCCGAACGACCTCGCCCGCCCCGGTCACATCAACCCCCTCATCGCCCGCGAGGGCGGCGTGCTGAAGCGGGCCGGCCACACCGAGGCCGCCGTCGACCTCGCCCGCATGGCCGGCCTGTACCCCGCCGGCGTGCTCTGCGAGATCGTCGACGAGAAGAAGATGGACATGGCGCGGGTGCCCGAGCTCGAGCGCTTCGCCGAGCAGCACGGCCTGCTGCTCATCTCCATCGCCGACATGATCCGGTACCGGCGCAAGACCGAGAAGCTGGTCAAGCGGATCGCCGAGGCCCGCATCCCCACCGAGTGGGGCGACTTCACCTGCTACGTCTACGAGTCCACCCTCGACGGCGAGGAGCACGTCGCCCTCGTCCGGGGCAACGTGGCGGGGGAGCAGGACGTGCTCGTCCGGGTGCACAGCGAGTGCCTCACGGGCGACGCGTTCGGCTCGCTGCGCTGCGACTGCGGCCCCCAGCTCCAGGCGGCGATGGCCCGGGTCGCCCAGGAGGACCGGGGCGTCGTGGTCTACCTCCGGGGGCACGAGGGCCGGGGCATCGGCCTCGGCCACAAGCTGCGGGCGTACAGCCTGCAGGAGGACGGCCACGACACCGTCGACGCCAACACGGCGCTCGGCCTGCCGGTCGACTCCCGCGAGTACGGCATCGGGGCCCAGATCCTCGTCGACCTCGGGGTCACGTCCATGCAGGTCATGACCAACAACCCGAGCAAGTACGGCGGCCTCGACGGCTTCGGCATCAAGATCACCGGCCGCGTGCCGCTCGAGTCGGTGCCGAACCCGGAGAACATCAAGTACCTGCGCACCAAGCGCGAGCGGATGGGGCACCTCCTCGAGGGCCTCGACGACGTGCTGTGATCCGGGCCTGAGCCGTGGCATCCGGTGACGAGCGGGCCGAGGTGCCCGCAGACCTCGACGGCGTCGGCCTGCGCATCGGGCTCGTCCGGTCGCGGTGGAACGCCGACATCGTCGAGCGCCTCTGCGCCGGCGTCGAGCGGGGCCTGCTCCACCTCGGCATCCCCTTCGACGACATCCTCATCGAGACGGTGCCCGGGTCCTTCGAGATCCCCATGGCCTGCTCGATCCTCGCCCGCTCCGGGAAGGTCGACGCCATCGTCACCATCGGTGCGGTGATCCGCGGGGAGACCACCCACTACGAGCTGGTGTCCGAGGGTGCCGCCCAGGGCGTCCAGCAGGTGCAGCTCGCCACGGGCGTGCCCATCGCGTTCGGGCTCGTCACGGTGGAGAACCGCGACCAGGCGCTGGCCCGCTCGGAGGGGCCCGGCGGCCACAACGTGGGGGAGGAGGCCGCCCTCGTGGCGGTCGAGATGGCCCGCCTCGCCCAACGTCACGCCTCCTGAAACTGGCAGCGGCTGCGGAACGACGGGCTTCCG
>DASTYO010000060.1:0-5714 GCA_035764875.1 Acidimicrobiales bacterium
TCGGCCGTCGGCACCTACGACGACGTGCGCGTGCTCGAAGGACCCGACGCCGACCCGGCCCTCGTCGGCCAGCTCCGCCAGATGCTCGAGGGGTTCCGCGGCGCCACGGCCCACACCACCTACACGCCCCAGGGCGCCGTGCTCGAAGCGCGCCTCGAGGGCCTCGAGCTGGACGGCGCGGCCGGCCCGGTGGTCGAGCAGCTCGCAGCCAGCTTCACCGACGCGGTCGAGGCCCTGAGCACGCCGTTCCCCGACGAGGCCGTCGGCACCGGCGCCCGCTGGCGCATCGACACCGAGACCGAGATCGCCGGCCTCCCCGTCGCCATCACCACCGTGGTCCAGCTCACCGAGCTGACCGACGACCGGGCCACGGGCACCGTCGACCAGACCGTCCGCTTCGTGCCCGGCGACGTCGACGTGCTCGGCATGCCCGCCACCGTGGTCAGCGGCGAGCTCACCGGCGGCGGGCCCATCGAGTGGGACCTCGCCGGCGGCATCGTCCCCCGCTCCGACATCACCACCTCGGGCGCCACGGTCATCGAGGCGAACGGCATCGAGATCCGGCAGCGCCAGCAGCAGCGCATCACCTTCACCGCCCGGTAGCGGGCAACGGAGTTCACTTCACCGGACGAGCCCCGTAGCCTTGGGCCCCATGCGCGTAGGAATCCTCGGAGCAACGGGCCAGGTCGGCGGCGTCATGCGCCGGCTGCTGGCCGAGCGGAACCTCCCCGTCGACGAGCTGCGGTACTTCGCCTCGCCGCGGTCGGCCGGGCGCACCCTGCCGTGGGGTGACACCGAGCTCACCGTCGAGGACTCCACCACCGCCGACTACTCCGGCCTCGACGTCGTGCTCGCCTCCGCCGGCGCCACCGCCTCCAAGGCGCTCGCCGAGAGGATCGCCGCGGCCGGCGCCACGGTCATCGACAACTCCTCGGCCTGGCGCATGGACGACCGAGTGCCGCTGGTGGTCCCCGAGGTCAACGCCGACGCCCTCGACGACATCCCCCTCGGCATCGTCGCCAACCCGAACTGCACCACCATGGTCGCCATGCCGGTGCTGAAGCCGCTGGCCGACGAGGCCGGGCTCGAGGCCATCGTCGTGTCCACGTACCAGGCGGTGTCCGGCGCCGGCCTGTCCGGCGTCGAGGAGCTCGACGCCCAGATCCGCAAGGTCGGCGACAAGGCGCCCGAGCTCACCCACGACGGCCGGGCGGCCGACTTCGGCGAGCCCGACAACTTCGTGGCCCCCATCGCCTACAACGTGCTGCCCTTCGCCGGCTCGCTCGTCGACGACGGCCTCGAGGAGACCAACGAGGAGCAGAAGCTGCGCAACGAGTCGCGCAAGATCCTCGGCATCCCCGAGCTGCGCGTGTCGGGCACGTGCGTGCGGGTGCCGGTGTTCACCGGCCATTCGCTGTCGATCAACGCCCGCTTCTCCCGGCCGATCTCCCCGGACCGGGCACGCGAGCTGCTCGCCGGCGCCCCCGGCGTCCAGCTCGTCGACGTGCCCACCCCGCTCGACTCGGCGGGCATCGACGACACGCTGGTCGGCCGCATCCGGGTCGACCCGACCGTCGAGCACGGCCTCGCCCTGTTCCTCTCCGGCGACAACCTCCGCAAGGGCGCCGCGCTCAACACCATCCAGATCGCCGAGGAGCTCCACCGCCGTCGCGGCGGCTGACCCGCCCGACGGGGATCTCGTCGATGGGTGACACCTGTGGTCACCAGTCGACGACAGAACCCGCGGTGGCGCTCAGCAGGTGCAGGGCATGGCGCCGCAGCCCGGGCAGCCGGACGCGTAGCGCTGGGCGGCCTCGTCGAGGCTGAGGCCCAGCTGGTGGGCCAGCGACGCGACCCAGGCGATGACGTCGCCGAGCTCGTGGAGCTGCTGCTCGGGCGTGCCCTTGCGGGTCGCCTGGGCCAGCTCGCCGACCTCCTCGCAGAGCCAGGCGATCGTGGGCGCGGTGCCCCGCTCGGCGTCGCGCTCGCCGTACGTGGCCGCGATGGTGGCCTGGAACGCTGCGATGTCCACGGCGTGCGAGCGTACCGGCGCAGCATCCACCCGCTGCCCGAGCGGGTGTGCGCACACTGGCCACGGGATGCGGATGCGGCTCGGGGGATTTGCCGTCGCACTGGTGCTCGTGCTCGGCGCCTGCGGCTCGGACGGAGGTCCGGAGGCGGGCGCGCCCACGCCCGCACGGCCGACGCTGCCCTCCGGCGACCTGACGAGCGTGCGCGACACCCTGCCCCCGCCACCCGTCGACGGCGCCGACCTCACCGTCCTGGTCACCCACCCCTCCGGTGTCGCCGATCCGGGGCTCGACGCGCTGGTGGGTGCGCTCGCCCAGCGCCCGGACCTGCGGGTCGTCGTCGTGGCCCCCGGTGAGGCCGCGTCGCAGGTGACGACGATGAGCGGCTTCCCGGCGCTGGCGTCGCCCGGCACCGCAGCAGATGCCATCGCCGCCGCCCTGGCCGGCCCCGCCGCCGATGCCGACCTCGTCGTCGTCGGCATCGAGGTGCGCGCCGGCGTGGGTGGACCCCCGGGCGACGCCGGCGCCGCCGTCGCCCACGGGCTGCCGGCCCTCGTGGTCGCCGTGGAGGCGGCCGACGCGCCCGACCACGCCGCCGCCGCACTCCAGCTCCTCGAGGTGCTCGACCTCGAGCTCGACCAGCTCCTCGGCGACCCGCCCGCCGTGCACCGCCTGGCGGTCCCGAGCTGCCGCGACGGCATGCTCCGCGGCCGGCTGGCGCTGGCGCCGGCAGCGGCGGCCGAGCCCGAGATCCGGTCCGACTGCGCCTCGACGGCGGTGGCACCGGAGACGGAGGCCGAGGCGTTCGCGGCCGGCTGGGCGACGCTGACCCGGTTGCCCTAGTCGCTCACGCCATGCCGTAGAGGCGCTCCACCGGCAGCTCCACCACGAGGCGCCGGTCGGCCACCATGGCCCGGCGGTACTCGTCCCAGTCGTCGTGCTCGCCGGCCACCGCCCGGTAGTACTCGACCAGGGCGTCGACGGTCGCGTCGTGGGGATCCTGCGCCACCGGCAGCAGCGTCGCCGTGCCCTCGACGACGGCGTACGCGTAGAAGTCGTCCCTGGTCACGTGGAGGCTGGCCCGGGGGTCCCGGCGGAGGTTCGCCGTCTTGGCCCGGTCGGCCGTGACCGAGATGCGGATCACATCGTCGTCGCCGAGCACGTAGGCGACGTTCGACAGCTGGGGTCGCCCGTCGCGCTTCAGCGTGACCAGCACCCCCTGGTGCTTCGAGGCGACGAGGTCGTGCAGGGCGGTCGTGTCCATGCTCCGCTCAACGTGCGCCGGCACCGTCGGATTCCGCCCCACCCCGACCAGCAGGCTGACGTCAGGTGCGCGACAGTCCGGCGGTGTGGCCCTGCAGCGGGTTCGTGGTCTGCAGCCACAGGTGGCCGTAGCGAGGCAGGGAGACCTCGAGGCAGCCCTCCCCCGAGCGGATCTCGGTGCCGGGCGACTCGAGCACGGCGTGGAGGTCGTCGGGCGCCTCCACGGCCACCCGGACGGCGCAGACCCCGCCGGCCAGGTTGTGCACGGCGACGAAGTGGGAGCCGTCCAGCTCGCAGCAGTGGGCGAGCACCGCCGGCTCCTCCACGTCGAGGACGCGCCAGCTGCCGTCGCCCACCTCGGGGATCAGCCGACGCAGTCGGATCGCCCCGACCAACCAGTTGAGCATCGAGTCGGGATCGGCGAGCTGCGAGGCCACGTTCACGTGCGCCGGCCCGTACTCGCCCGACGGCGGCCGGCGGCGGCAGGGCTTCGCACCGGGCGGGCCGAACCCGCCGTCGGAGGTCTCGTCCCACTGCATGGTGGTGCGGATGGCGAGGCGGCCTTCGAGCTCGAGGTTCTCGCCCATCCCGATCTCCTCGCCGTAGTACAGGACCGGCGTGCCGGGCAGGCTGAGCACGAGGCTGTGCACGAGACGGATGCGGTCGTCGTCGCCGCCCAGCATGGGCGCGAGGCGACGGCGCAGGCCGCGCCCGAAGATCTGCATGTCCTCGTCGGGCCCGAACGCGTCGAAGACCTCCGCCCGCTCCTCCTCGGTGAGGCGACCGACGTTGGCCTCGTCGTGGAGGCGGGCGAAGTTCGCCCAGTGGACCTCGTCGTCGAGCTCGGGCTGCTCGCGCAGCGCGGCGGCCAGCGGGCCTGCGTCCTCCCGGGCGAGGGCGAGCCACATGGCCTGGTTCACGTCGAAGCTGAAGACCAGGTCCAGCTCGTCACCGTTGCCGCCGAAGAACCGGGCCGCCTCGTCGGCCGGCAGGTTCACCTCGCCGAGCAGCGCGGCGCTGCCGTTGCGCCGACGCATGAACCGCCCGAGCTGGCGCAGCAGCTCGTGCTCGTTCTCCTCGGAGACCTCGTCCACCCCGTGCTCGAGCGCCAGGCCGTCGGTCTCGATGAGGTAGGGGACGGCGTCGACCCGGAAGCCGTCGACGCCCAGCTGGAGCCAGAACCCGATGATCTCGGCGAGCGCGTCGCGCACCCGTGGGTTGGCGACGTTGAGGTCGGGCTGGTGGGCGTAGAAGCGGTGCAGGTAGTACTGCCCGGTCGGCTCGTGGTACTCCCAGTTGCTGGTCTCCTCGCCCGGGAAGATGACCATGTCGAACAGGTCGTCGCGGCGCTCGTCGCTCCACACGTAGAAGTCGCGGTACGGGTCGTCCCGGCCCTGCAGCGCCGCCTGGAACCACGGGTGCTGGTCCGACGTGTGGTTGACGACGAGGTCGATGATCACCTTCATGCCGCGGTCGTGGGCGGTGCGCACGACCTCGACGAACTGGCCGAGGGTGCCCACCTCGTCGGCGACGCCGTAGTAGTCGGAGATGTCGTAGCCGTCGTCGCGGTTCGGCGTGGGGTGGAACGGCATGAGCCACAGGCACGACACGCCCATCGAGGCCAGGTGGTCGATGCGGCTCAGCAGGCCGTCGAAGTCGCCGTGCCCGTCACCGTCGCTGTCGACGTAGGTCGAGACGTCGAGGCAGTAGACGACGGCGTGCTTCCACCACAGGTCGGCGGTCCGCTCGGCGCCCACCGCTCAGCCCCGGGCTTCGCGCACCTGGTGGATGCGGTCGCGGATCGACAGCCCGAGGTCGCCGAGCGTGGACGGCAGGGTGCGGAGGAACTGCGGCCGCAGGACACCGCCCGTCTGGTCGCCGAAGATGCCGTGGGCCCCGACGTCCCGTTCGCCGTCCAGGGGCTCGAACAGGTCGTCGGGTCGGTCGTCGGCGATCTCGATGTCGGTCTGCTGGCTGCCCACGCCGGTCCGGGCCAGGTAGTGGTCACCCACGCCCGGCATCAGCTGCGACAGCCGGACGAGCAGCCAGTTCCACGTCCCGAGCACCCGGTGCCGGGGCGTGCGGACCACCGCGTCGACGATCGCCCGCGCCGCGACCTCGGGCTCGTAGATCGGCGGGACCGGTTGGGGGTGGAAGCGGAGCTTCGAGCGGCACCAACCGAACTGGGTGGTGTTGACGGCCGGCAGGTGGACCTCGGTGAGCCGGATGGCGCTGCCCTCGTCGATGAGCTCGGTGCGCAGCGACTCGTGGAAGCCCCGGACGCCGAACTTCGCGCCGCAGTACGCGGCCTGCAGCGGGATGCCCCGGAACGCCAGCGCCGAGCCGACGCTCACGATCGTGCCGCGGTTGCGGGGCCGCATGTGGGCCAGCGCGGCCATCGTCCCCCAGACCTGGCCGAGG